>CALDNF010000062.1 GCA_937917475.1 uncultured Faecalibacterium sp. | reverse complement strand
CCTGACGGCCTTTGCGTACAAGCTGGTTAAAAGTAGGCATTTTGTTTCTCCTTTCATAGAGTGTATTCCGGGTGATCACCCGGATTTTTGCCGCACTTCCCTCTCGGGATGCGCAACAGTTATATATTACTCCCTTTCAACCGGAATGTCAACAGTTTTCTCAAATTTTTTCTGAATTTGAAAAGTAAAGCATTAAATGCACCAAAAAATCGGCTTTGTTTTTGTAGATTTTACCACAACACAAACAGGCCGTCAGGTTTTCAGCCTTTCAGCCTCGGTTTACTGTTCACTTTTACCATACCTTACCCGCTATCCACCCTTTCTTTGTCGGCTTCTCCGTGATAGATGGTTCATCTCATGCGGTTCATGCGGTCAAGCCAAGCTCTCGCAGGCATTGGCGGAACATGGCAGCTGCGCTTTTGTACCCGTGAATCTTCCGAGGGTAGTTGTTGATCCAGTTCTCCGTTGCGGCAATCTCTTCCGCAGTCACTTTCGAGAAATCAGTGCCTTTCGGGTGCCGACGACGGATCATACCGTTCACGTTCTCATTGCTGCCCCGCTCCCAAGAAGAATATGGGTGGCAGTAATACACCTTGGTCCGCTGGCCGTCAATCAGGCAGGAACGTTCGATCTTATCCGCCATCGCAAACTCAGTTCCGTTGTCCACAGTGATGCTCTTATATATAGTGCCAAACTTCTCTGCGCCCAGCTTCCGTTCCAAAGCATCCAGTGCCCGGACCGTCGTTTCTGCACGACGATCTGGAATAAGGATGATGTTCTCGTTTCTGGTCTTGCGCTCCGTCAGTACCAGCAGCGCAACGGTGCTTTTCTTTTTGCCGGAGTATACCGTGTCCATCTCCCAGTGTCCAAATTCTTCCCGGGTTTTCACTTCTTCCGGGCGTTTCTCGATGCTCTCTCCCGCCGGTGCCTTTGCCGGGTCCTTCTTTTTAACCTTCTGGTACTCGTTCTTTTTGATTCCATGCCGCGGCAGAGCCTTTTGGGTCAGGTTCAGGAACACGCCTTTTTTGATGTAGCTGTACACGGTCGGAATAGAAATGTGCGTCTTGAATGTTCTTCCTTCCTCCATTGCATAGCCGTACACAGCCGCCGGGGAACAATCTTTCTCTATAATGGTATTTTCGATGTAAGCGGCCAGTTCGTGATCCTTTCCGATCTTGAGACCCGGCCCTTTCTCTCGAAGATGCGCTTGGTACTTCTGTTCTGCAATGTCTGGGCTATACGTTGGGATCAGCTCCCATGTCGTTCCGTTCAGTCTGTCATAGCTGCCTCGTTTCAGTTCTCGGTACACCGTGGAAGGATTGACCCGGAGCTTTTCCGCTATCTCTCGTGTTCTCAATCCTTCTTTTTTCCACTTCTCGATGCGCAATCGGTCTGTAATGGTCAGATGTTTGAACACTCGCACGCCGTTTTCCTCCTTTCGTTTTTGGCGTTTCTTTTCGTTTTAATCGTAAAAGATACGGTATACCGTTGTCAATGTGCAAACTTTCCACACTTTGCACTTTTCCTTTGTGCAAAACTCCCATACAAACAAAAAGCTCCCCGCCAGCGGCCCGGTTAGAGCCACCAGCGGGGAGTTTTCCTATGCTTTGTTCAGTTGTTCAGCAGGTCAATGTACCTGCTTTTTCAGGTTTTCCAGAACGCTATCCGCCTGAATTGCCTCTTTGCTGAAACTGTTGTTGTTCCACCATGCGACCAGAGCGGTGACGGTGGTAATGCCCGCAGTGACAAGCTGCTCCACAGTGCTGCTCTCGATTGGGATGATAGGCTTTCCCATCGCAGAAAGCAGCTGATTGGCAAGAGCCAGCAGCAGACAAACCGTGCGGACGATGGTTGCGGTAGAGATTTTGTAGTTACCCATAGTTTATTCCTCCGTGTTGTCCTGTTCGGACTTCTGTTTCAGGATTTCAATAGCCCCGGTCAGTGCCTTGGGAATCGGCACTCCCATCAGGCCTGCGTTTTCAATGATCGACAAGGTCTCGTTCGCAATGAACGCGATCACGGTAGCGTCCCGGATGAAATTAGACCCCATCACCGTGTCAAGGTGGCAGGCCACCAGCACGATGAGCAATGTCACACCCTTACGGCACAGCCCCTTCCATCCGGCACGGGATTCCAATGCGCCGTTTTTGCTCTTCGGGCTGGCATGGAATACACCAGCGACCACAAGGCCCGTGATGTAATCGACAGCCATGAACAGGATCAGCGTCGAAAGTGCCGCATCCCAGCCGCCAAATTGATTTGCAATCAGACCGCCGATTACTCCAACCATGGTGCAAACCCCACTCTTTACTGCATCACCCATCTGCTTTTTACCTCCCGTACATCAACATGAACGAAGCCGTCCGTGTAGTACCGCCCAATGCCGCCCCGGTTGGGGAGCAGGGTTTCGACGTATGCGGCCAGCGTGTCCACTGACACACCAGCGATCCAAATATCAGCAGCCTTTCCGTAAAGGTGCTGGCTGTACTTGGACGCTTTCTTCTGTTTGGCGTTGTGGCTGGCAGTGCGGAAAGCACTGTTGATATTCACCGCCTTGCCGAAGTGATCCCGAATCTTTTGCAGCAGGGTCACAAGCTCATCGTCGATAAAGATCGGGTCACTGCCGTCTTTGCACTTGAACTCCCGGACGTGGAAGTTCTTGCTCAGAGCCTTGCTCCCGTCCTTCGCATAGGAATAGGCTTTAATCGCCATCTTCAACATCTCCTTTCGGGCGCAGGTCTGCCCCGCACCCTCTCATGCAGCAATCCACCATCAGCACGCCAAACTCTGCCCGCTCGGTGGTGGTGTCCGCTCCCAGCGTTTCCAGCCTGTCCAGTAGGCTTTCGCACAGTGCGGGCCAGCTCTTATGCTGCATAGGCTTCGCCCGTGATTTCTTCGTACTCGTCAGCGGTGATCCACTTCTTCTTGACGGCCAGCTTGACCGTGGACTTCTTCCAGATTCGGAGATCGTAGTATTTTTTCACATCGTCGAACTTTGCACTATGCTCAGTCATATCACATACCCTCCAAATCAACATCGGCGTTCATGGCAAGGAAATCAAGCTGTGCCTGAATCTTTGCCCTGAAAAGGTCATCTTCCGGGATCTCGCGCAGAATAAAAGCCCACTGGCCGTCCGGGGTATCAGCGGGCTGCATGATCTGCACAAGTTCTGCATCGTGCAGGGTGTCCGGGTAGGCGCACCCTGTCATATCGCCGTCGCTGGCGGCAATGTGGACTTCCGACAGCTTGCCGTCGAACGTGTCCTCGGTGATCTCTGCGGGAGAGTGGAACGTGTTTGCGCCGTTGTTCAGGGTTAGGTTTTCGAGCTTTGTCCCATCAGCCAGCGTAACCGTCCATGTCCTTTTTTCTTTTTCCATGTGATGTCCTTTCCGAACAGGTCTTTGAAAAGCCTGCTCATGTTGCGGATTTGCTGCTTCGACATAAATTTGTAGTTGGCGCAAATCCATGATTTGAAATTGTTTTCGGCTTCTCGGTACTCCATCCGGCCATCATCCACAAGCCGCTTATAGGCTTTTAGCTTTCGCCGCTCACGGGTGATAGCTTTCGGGTTGATCTTGCAGGTAATCTCGCCGTCCGGTCGCAGGGAGTAGAGCATTTGCAGGTGGCGGTATTTGCCGCCCAGCTTGCAGATGTGGGTCTTTTTCTCATTGATGATAAGGCCCAGCTGCGCGGCTTCCCGGCGCACTCCCGCCATTGCTTCATGCAATTCTTCTTTCGTGCGGGCCATCATGTAGAAATCATCCGAATACCGGGCGGCTTCCTTTATGCCGCATACGATTTTGATGTAGTTGTCTATTGGCACTGGCACGAAAACACCCGTGTTCTGCGAGATTTGATTCCCGATGTCCACGCCCTTGCGCAGCATCTTTTGCCCAGTCAGGGCGGATGCAGGAACGCCAAGGTTGAGCGTGGAACTGACTTTCTCCCGGTACATCCTCTGAATTTCCTCGTCGGAAAACCGGGACACGTCCAGCTCGTAGGTTTTGAACGTGGTACGCAGTACGCCCATGACCTGCTCAAGCTCTGCCCGGTCTGCGATCTCCTTTGCGAGATACTTTTCCAGTTGAGCAAGAGCCACGTCATGCAGGATATTTGCATAATACCCGGAAAAATCAGAAAACAGGATATAGCCCTCATTTGTACCCTCCCGCTCGTAATACTGCCGCAGATGGACTTTGAAGCGGTGGCGATGGAACGCCACGCCCTTGCCCTTTTGCGATGCAGAGTTGTCGTATTGCAGATACTTTTCCAACAGCGGCGTTAGATACTCGTCACATACCAGATGCGACACGGCCTTGTCCGCCGTTGCTGTGCTGGTGATAAAGCGTTCATGCCCTCGCTCTTTGATCTCGAACTTTACGCCCGGCTGCGGCTCATAGGTTCCCGTCTGGAAAGCCCGTTGGAGCTTTGCTGTTTCAAGCAGATGGTTCATCTCAAAAAGCTGTGTACCGTACTTGTACGGTGACGGCTTGATTGCTTTGGTTCCTGCTTCGTACAGAAAATTTGCATCCTCAAATTTTGTCATAGAAAATAAAAAAACAGCGTGATAGCTCCATCGGTCGTAACCGGGAGCATCGCTGTTGATGCCCTTGCGGGGCTTTATCGCAGCTTGCGCCACGAAGGGACAGTCTTTCCTTTCGCAGAGCTGCGTCGGGCTTTTCCCATCATGCACAGTTGCGAAATCCAAAGGCCCGACAACGGGACGAACGCCATTGGCGTTGCTGGCATTGTTGCAGTTCGAATTGCCGTTACCGTTGACATTCGCGAAATTGGCTGCCGAGACGACGAACAAAGATTGCCCCACTGTGTTTATTTTTTCGGATTTGCAGCGGTCCGCACCGCCGCCTTGAATCGTTTTGCGTCAGACTTCCGCAGGTTCTTGATGTAGGCTACCAGCTTATCAATTTCAAGCACAATGCCCGTGTACCTATTGAAATCTGCTGGAATGGTTTCGGCTACATACTGCAATTCATCCTGCAACTTCCAGCAGGCGGCAATGGCTTTGTCAAGCTCAAGCCGCCGTGCGTCCAATTCCAGCTGACAACTCGGCCAGATGGAATTTGCAGCCCGCAGGTGCAGAGGAATTTCACGGGAAAGATCGTGCATCCTCCGGCGTTCCTGCTCAATCAGCCACAGGTTGAATCCCTGTTCCTGCTCTCGAATCTGCGCTGCCGCCTGCTCCCGGTCAGGGCCGGGCGGCAGATATTTTGTCATGGTCTCAACGCGCTTCTCGAATTTGTTCTTGCTGTAACCGAACGTGCGGGCCAGTTCAGTGGTGATCTCCATGCTGATTTTCCGGGCCATGTGCTGTGCATCAAGGCGGGACGGCGCACGTTCATGTTTCGGGATGGACATTTTCCCACTTCCTTCCGGGCTGTCTCAATCCTGCGGTACAAGCCCGCAGGATGTTCGATCAGCAGATACCGACAACGGGACGAACGCCACCGGCGGCGCCGGCATTGTTGCAGTCCGAAGCGCCGAGACCGTAGACACGCGCGAAAGCGGCTGCCGAGACGACGTCTCGCAGCCAATACCAGTTACGGTTGCAGATCATCCACGGTTCATAGCGGAACAGAGACAGTTGGCTCTTGTCGATGGTATAGTTGCGGCAGGTATTCCAAGGGTCAGTTGCGCCGTTCGGCATGGGGCTGAACTGACGGCCACCGTAGACCATGTTTTCGTTCATCAGCTCCACCGTGCTGTCGTACCAGTCCGTGCCAGTCGGTGCGCCGTTTGTGACAGCATTCACGAGATATTCACGGTGGTTCAGGATGTGGGCAGAGCCGAATGCAGCAGTTACCATCTGCTTTGCCTGCGTTAAGCCGTTCTTGTACAGATCAGAGCCAACGTAGCCGCCCTCAGTCGTGTTGGTCGGGTTGAACTTGTAGGTGTACAAGTTGTTTCGGGGGAACACAACGACGTGGGGCTTAGTGCAAGCCGTATCGCCAGTGTTATGCCAGTATTTGAAGTCACCGATAACCCAGTCCACACCGTCAGAAGTCCAGTAGTCACCGAGGAAAAGTTCGTTGTACTGGTCGCTTGCGATCATCTCAAGATGCTCGGATGTGACCGAACCCAGACTGCGATCACGGGGCGGCATAGCGTTGCGGTTTCCTGCGTTGTTCGCATAGCCAAGAGCGGTCAGCCCGCCGGGGAGAATCAGCGGACCCGTAAAGGTTCCGCCCGCTTTCTCCATGTAGGTTTTCTTTGCTTCATCCTGCAAAGCCTTTTTGGTATCGTCGATCTTGGTGTTGACCTGCGTGATCTGCTTGGTCACCATCGCCACGGATGCAACGGCGTTCGGGTCAACGGTCACGGAAATGTTGGCAAGGTTCGAGATCGCCATAATACCGTACAGCTCAATGGAAAAATCGCTGTTTTCGGTGTGGGACGGGATTTCCACGCCGCGGTCATCCTGCATGATGATAAGCAGGGTTTCTTCACCGCCTGCCAGCTTTGCATAGATACCGACCTGATGCAGGATGTAACTGGTCTCCACGTCCTCGTTGGTGATCTGGATTTTGATGCGCTTGCCAGCATCGTTGCCGCTGCTGTCGGTTGCGTCCTCGATGCCAAGGATTTTAAGGGTCTGCTTCTGCTCCTTTACGTCGGTCAGTGCTGCCAGCGATTCCGCAGCCGTAGTGCCGGAGCCGCCCACGGCTTTGGTGATTGTCATGGTTGCGCCGGAAAGCACTTCGCTCATCATGTCCGTGCCGACGTTGGTGTACAGACTGTTGTTCCAACTCATGTGTTCATACCTCCAATTTTGATTTCAAACTGCTGTCGATATGCCGCCACGCCCACCGGGGCCGTTGCGGTTGCCGTATGGTCTGCCGGGCGTATGTCGCCCTTGATGCGGGCCACCATCTGCATACGGTATGCGGCACAGCCCACCGGGGCGTATGTGACGGCCTTGTGGTCTTTCGGACGCAGGGTGCCTGTGATGCGGGCAGATACCCGCTGTGCAGTTCCGTGGTAGCCGGTGCCGATGTAAGAATGAGCGTCACTGTTGAAGATCAGGTAGCTGATTCCTTCCAGATGCGCCGTACAGCGGCGGGCATATCCCAGCAGGCTTTCCATTCTCTTGATAGTGTAGTAGGCAATGTCGGCGTTTTCTGTGATGTTCACTCTGAGCCGCCAGTGCCCCGGTGTGCCGTTGTAGTCGTACCACTCCACGATTTCTGAGTTTGGATAGATTGCCGAGATTGCCTGTTTCACCGCCCACTCGGTGCCGCAGTACCGCCGCACCTCCATGGCCGTCTTGATAACTCTGCGCTTGGTTTCGATGGGGTAATCGTCCCTGTACCAGTCCACCTTGAACTGCACCGCCAGAATATCCAGAATGTTTTCCGGGGCCGAATCAATGGCCGTATAGACAAACACTTTGCGGACTGCTTCCAGCTCTTTCTTTTGCCGTTCCCGGAACACAGCGTCCAGCACTTTCACCCAGTGCGTCTCTGCAATGCCGGGCGGCAGGCCCTCGATCAGGCCCGTATCTTGGAGTTTAATCATCTTCGATTCCTCCATAGACGATGTTGCAGCTTGCCATCTTTGCCACCTGAATTTCAGATACTTTCGTATCTACCGGGGCTGTCAGCTTCGGGCGTTTGGCTCCCGCTTCCCGGACACGCATGATAAGCTCTGCCGGGTCAATATCCCTGCCGATCTTCCTCTGCCACGTCTGGTAATCTGCCACCGCCTGTTTCACATTGGCCTGAATCGTAGAAGCGTTCTTCGTATTGCTGGATGCAATGTAATAGGTCAGGTCGATGTTGTACGGCACTTCCGCCGGGGGTGTTCCAACTACCAGATCGCCCATCGGCTTCTTCACCTCTGCAAAATACCGTTCCAGTTCCCGGCATTCCTCCGTGGTCGGCAAGCGTCCATTCGCCAACAAGAAATAGATGTAGATGGTATAGCCATCCTCGCAGATGATCTTCGTGTCCGAAATATCACTGCGCCAGCTCTTTGTGAAATACTCATACAGATCAGGCGGTCCGGCCACCGACGTGTTGGACGGTGCGAGATAGGCCCGCTCAGTGAGGGAATCGTCGCTTTCCGTTTCGGTTCCTCCGCTGGTGGCGGACGTGTTCGCTACGGATGCGACATACGGGATCGGGTCCACCAGCACGTTGACTTCGCCAGCCGCAATGCCAGTGCTGTCTGCACCTGCGTCTGCCGCCACCGCCGGAACGTCCACTGTCAGCTCGCCAGCCGGAATCTCTGCATACTCCGATGTGTAGAAATACCGTTTATCCGCCGTGCGTACCTGCACCCCTTCCGGGATGCTGGTAACGCTTGTCCTTTCAGCGGACAGGGTAAACCGCAGCACCGTTGTGGCGCATCCAGCCTGCAGGCGTTCCGTGCCCACCAGAGCGGCCACGTTATCCAGATTGGTGCCCGTGCTGGTGGGAAGCAGCTGTGCTTTCAGGGCTGCCGTCGCATACTCGATCACATGGTGGGAGCGGTGAGCCAGCGTAAGCAGGATAAGCCGTGCCTCGTTGCATCGTGCCAACGGGGTGCTTTCCGTTCCGTCAAGCTCCTTGTCGAACTTCGCATACAGAGCCTTGCAATCTTCAACTGCCTCTTCCAGCGTTTCCGCTCCCTCAATGTCGATTTCAGGAATGTTCTCAAACTCTTTGATTTTAGACAAGCTCGTACACCACCTTCGGGATCACTTCGCCCTGTTTCAGTTTGCTTTCCAGCCAATCCACCCGCACCACCTGTGCCCGGGGTTCAAATTCTGCCGTGCGTTCTGTTACCTCCCGCACATACAGGGCCTTTGCCACTTCCATGGGCTTATCAAGAAAAACGCCTTGGTCAATGCCAAGGCTTCGGTCTCCCTCCTGACTGCCAAGAGGGGTCGAGTACAGGGTGCGCAGACACCGGGCAACATCCTGTACTTCTTCCTGCGTTGCGCTGTCTTCGGACAGGGCAAGCACTGTGCTGCTGATGTCGATCATCCCACATACTCCTTTATCGTCAGGCTCACCTTACACTGCACCAGCAGGCCATGCTTTATCACAGCATCCCAGCTGTCGCTCATGCTGGTAATGGTGAATCTGTTCTTTGACAACGGAGCAAAGCCGATGATGAAATAATGGACTTCTCCGTTTTCCGTCATTTGCTTCAACCGATTCAGCATCTTCCTCGGATTCACGCCGTGGTCTGCATCAAGCAGAATGTCGCAGGTGTACTCCATGAGCTTTGGAGCGATGTACTCCGACTTTGCCTTTCCACCGATCACTTCATGGTCTACCCACTTTGCGCCGGAAGTCCCTTTGAAATTGGAGAGCGTCAGCGTCCGCAGGTGTCCCACGGAGAAAATCACGTCTCCGAAAATTCCCACATACATTTCAGCACCTCCTTAATTCGGCGGGCTGGTCGGGTTGCCCAGATTGCCCGTGTGCGTATGGTTTACTAGCGACTTACCAGACACCACCACGTCGCCACCGCCGCCGTTGATGTTCACCGTTCCGGCACTGGCCGTGATGGTACTGGCGGACAGTTCCATGGTTCCCGTGGCTTTGATGGTGATCCCCGCCGGGGAGTTGATCGAAACTGCTCCGCTCTTGCTCACCGTTACCGTTGCGCCGCCCACCTTAACTTCCAGACTTTCGGCTTCGAGGATTTTCTTTCCCTTCACCGCATCCGTCAGTTCCTTTGCGTCCGCATCGAACTTTCGGTACGCCTGTCCATCCTTGTTGGAATACTCCTTGCGGTAGACACCTTTCTTGCCCTCTGCCGGTTTGATTTTTTCGTTCCAGATCGTGCCCAGCACAACAGCGTCTTCCGGGCTGTCTCCCGGGTGCAGCACTGCCACGATGTCTTCCACCTCCGGCATACGGTATTCCCGATTGGAGATGAATGGCACTTTCTCGGTCACGGTATCGTCCCGATCCGGGTAGTGGACTTCGCACAGCCCGTTCTCGTAGTCGATGGAACTCACATAGCCGATTCTGAACTCACTCATGCAAATTCCTCCTGTTCCACCTTGCTGGCCTTGATCTGTGTTTTGTATCCGCCGGAGGGCGAATAGCTGTGCTCCATCTCGTCGATGAAGTATTTTCCAGCCATCTTTCCAAAGCCCACCACATTGATGCACTGGGCAGATGCTCCCACCGGGTAGCCCGGAATCGTGAAGCTGATAGTCGTTGCGCCATGGTTGGCGTTTTTGAGCTTTGCGATCAGGCGGGCTTTTGCGTCCGCCTCACTGCTCACCTTGCCGGATAGCTTCAACTGTCGTTCCTCGGTGCCAACCTTGACGTTGATGTTAATTTTCTTTTTCTTGTTGGTGTAGGTATACACGCCGCCCGTGTACGTCCCGGTCAGCTTCGTGCTCCACTTAAAGCTGCCCTCTTCCACGCACAGGGCGGTTGGGTCTGCAATGGGTGCCACCTCGTACACCGTCCACACGGCATCCTTGGCTTTGTACTTTTCCCGGTCATACACCCACAGCTTTTCCGTGTACACCTTGATAACCAGCGCATAAGTATCGCAGAGGTCCTGCAGGAACGCACTGTCGGTGGCATCCTGTTCCTTTGCGTCAATGTCGTGGTCGTCACCGTCGAATTTCAATTCCAGCCCGTACCGTCCGGCGATTTCCTCGGCAATCTTTTTCACGCTGGTTTTCTTCCATGTGAAGGTGCGGTTTCGCTCGCTGAAACTAGTATCGTTCGGTTTTGCCACGCCGCCCATCGTCAGTGTATCCGGGGTGCTGGAAAAGCTCAGGTCGTCCAGTACAAAAGCCCCGCACTCGGCACTGTAATCCCAGTAGCCGCTGCCAACGCCGCCGACGTTCCAGTTCTTGACAGCAATGGTCGGGTAGAGCTTCACGCCCTTTTCCGGCATCCAGTCGTTTTTCCACTTTCTGTCCCGGGCGTTCACCGTGATGCTCACACTGTCGCTTTGGGATGCAGCCACATCCGTATACCGAAAACTTTCAATGTCAGGGGCAATCTCTGCCGAAATATCTTTGTTTTCATATTTCAGTAGGATCGCCGCCTGTCTTCCTTTGGGTCTCGCTGCTGTCAACAACATCTCACGCACCTGCTTTCCAAGGCGGCAGAGTGCCGCTCTTTTCAGTGGGGAGGTCTGGTGTTGACAGCACCGTCCCGGAATCGAACCGGGCAATCTCGATATACTCAGGGTTTGCCTGCATCAGCCAGTCGGTTTTCAGTTCGCTGCCGTACACGTTGTAGGCGATCTGGTCCCATGTGTCGCCGGACTTCGTTGTGTAATCAAGTGCCATATTGTGTGCGCCTCTTTTCACGTTCGTACCGTTCCACATACTCGCAGAACTTCTCATAGCCCTCATCCAGCAGAGAGCGCAGGTCGTTTGCGTCCATGCTGCCATAGATCACAAAATTCGGTGCGTAGGCGTAGGCGTTGCCGCTGGAACTGGTGTAGCTTCTCTGGTAGCCACCGCCGCCGGAGCTTTCGCCCTGTCCGGAAGAGCCAGAGCCGCTGATGTCCGGCACGCTCACTTCCTGCTGACGGTTCTGCAGGTTCTCCATCATGGCAAGGTTTTGCCTTGTCAGCTCAGGATCGCCCGCCGTCTGGAACAGGGTCACATTGCTCAGGTCGTAGTTATCCAGATTGGACAGCCGCTCAAGCTGATCCTGTGCAACGTCTGCCCTGCGGACAAGGCTCAACGCCTGCTGCACTCTGGAATTGTCCAGTACCTTTTGCGCCGTTGCATTGCCCGATGCAGCTGCACCTTCCAGTGCATCCGCTGCATAGTTGGCAAGCTCCGTCGTGCGCTGGAACGCCACACCGAAATCAGATCCTTGGAACATGGCCGATGCAATGGGAACGCCCAGCATCTTGCCAGCCTGCATCCATGTGTCGATGTTCTGCTCACGCTGAGAGCGGCGGAAGCTGATGATTGCTTCGGTGCCAGCCTCGCCAGCCAGAGAGGGGCCATTGGTAAAGCCGCCGTCTGCAAATGCCGGGATAGGCACAGTTGAGAGGTTGAAGCCAAACGACTTTCCGCCAACAAGCGGAACCGGGATTCCAAACAGTGTCTCTGGGATCGTCAGCTGAATCTTATTCAGTGCGCCAATGATGAAGTTGACGACCTTTACGCCGACCGTCGCTACCTGCTTCAAGAAGCCGATGATTCCCAGCACCACAGGCTCCACCACGGGCAGCAGCTTGCCTACAATGTCAACCACCGTCTTGATTGCGTTCACAAGAACCGTGCCCACCAGACTGACGACGGTAGAAAGCAGCGGCATGACCGCCGGGATTCCTTGGTTCACGACAAAGCCGAACACCTCAACCAGCAGCGGTTTGATGTGATTCACTCCCAAATCCACGATTTGTGAGAACACGCCAGCAAAGGACTGGATCAGCGGCATGACCGTCTGGATAGCGGGCATTGCCGCCGAGAACACGTCGCCCAGATTCAGCCCCCCGATGCTGAAATTGGACAGCTTTTCTTGGATGCTCTGCAACCCCTCCGGGGTTGTGAGCTGGCCGAAGACCTGCTTGATCGTGTCACCGATGCCCGAGAGTTTCCCGGTAAACGCATCAAAGACGGCAAGCCCGCCCTCGCCAAATATCTGGCCGACGATGTTTCGCACGTCTTCAAAGTGGTCGCCCAGCAGGGAGACCACCGCCACCATGGTTCCAAGGCTCGTAATCGCCGGGCCGAAGGTTCCAAGCAGCGACATAAAGCCGCTGCCCAGCTTTCCGGCCACAGCACCGATTCCGCCCGTCAGGTTCAGACCGCCTTTACCAAAGACAGCCTTTGCGCCAGCACCAAGGACATTTCCGATGGTCGCCGTCGCCGTGCCCGCCGGGTTCGCTGCTGCAACCATAGCGTTCATCGCATTGGTCGGGATGTTCGCCACGTTGTTGATGTAGCCCGCTGCCCCGAAGATTTTTCCGGCAACGGCCTGCATAGGTTTCTTCTTCCCACTCGTCAACGCATCCGAATTCAAGGCACCGATCACGCCGCCCGCCAGAGAACTCAGCCGTCCGGCAATGCCGCCCTGTCCAGAGCTGTTTGCCATCCATGCGCCCATCTTTGCGGATTTCAGGATGTTCCCTCGGTTGCTCCACAGTCCCTTTCCGCCGGAAACGGTGTTCTGGAAAAGGCTCGTCGGGCTGAGAACTCCCAGCAGATTTCCGACGGTGATCCCGCCGAATCGTCCGCCGGGTGCGCCGCTGGCCTTGCCGCCGATCGTCAGGCTCTTCACCACGTTCAGTGCGGTGCTTCCTGCGCTATATGCAGCAGGAGCCATGCTCATAGCTCCAAACGCCGCGATAATTGCAGCAATGGCACCCGCCGCTTGCGGTCCGTTGTTTGCAAGGTAGTCAACGCCCTTCTGAATCCACGGCAACGCCCACTGTGCTGCTGCACCGATGCCCTCAACCGCTGTGCGCAGCAAGGGAAGAATGGAGTTTGCTAGATTGGATAGGTCGGGCAAGTTTTCGTCAATGCCCTTGTAGATGTCCAGCTGCAGCCGGGTCAATTCCTTCTGTGCCGGCAGGAAAGAATCTCCGAGGTCTTGCATCAGCACGGTTTTAGCATTGTCCCGCATGGTGCGCAGGCTTTCTTCTGTTCCCGTATTGATCGCAAATTCTCGCTCCATACTGCCGGAATAGGCAGATTCATCACTCACTTCGGACAACGTTTTCATCAGCAGGTCGAGGTTGTTTGTGACCTTTGCGCCACCTTCAACCGCCCACTGGTTAAACAGCGTGTTCAGAGCTGCGATCTTCCGTTCGTCTGGCAGCTGGTTGATAGCACCGAAAACTTTCAGCAGGGTCCCGGTGCCGTCTTTCTGCATGGAGGACGCAACGCCCGTGGCCGTGAAGCCCAGCTCTTCCCACATTTCCTTTTGGGCTTTGGTTGCGCTGCTGCCCTTGGAAATGTTGGTATAGATTCTGGAAATCGTAGTGCCGGTGCGTTCCGTATCAACGCCCGTAGCCTGCATAGCCGTTGCAATGGCTGCAGTGGTCGAAGGATCAACGCCAGCCAGCTGGCCGATGGAAGCCGACTTGTTCACGCTGGATGCAATCTCTGCTGCGGTGGTAGCGTTATTGGCACCCAGATAGTTGATCTGGTTCATCAGACGCATAACGTCGTCGTGGCTGTAATTGGTCTTGTTGCCCTCAGCGTCCTTCTTGGTGAAAGCAACCTCCCACTTTGCCATGTAGTCGCCAGCGGTCTGGTCGTCCAAATCCATAGCAGTGGCGGCAACAGCCGTATCACGCAGGATGCCGCTTTGCAGCTGCTCCGTTACATCCTTGCCAGACTGACCCAGAGCAGCACTCATGGTCGTGATCTGTTCCGTGGTACGGGGAATTTCCGTACTCAGGTCTTGGATGTAATTCTTCATGTCGGCATAGTTCTGGGCAAACGTCTTTCCGTTCTGCGCCATCGCATTGGATGCTTTGCCGGAAGCATCCGCCAGACCATCCACATAGCGCATGACCGGGGCCATCTGTGCTTCCAGCTTGGATGCCTCGTTCGTGACCTGCTTCATACCGACCAGCACACTGCCCGTCAATGTAGCGGCCAGTCCCAGCCCGGCCTTTCCTACTACGCCCAGCGTTTTTGCCACCGTGCCCGCCAGAGAATTTGTGCCTTTCAGCCCATCCGTCAGGGAGCCAGTCAAGCCCTTCACTTGGCTGATGCTTCGTGCCAGCGAAGGATCGACCTTGCCCATGATTCGGATGCTGAGGTCTAGTGCCCCATTTCCTGCCATACGTCTGACACCTCCCGGCACAGTTCGATCAAATCTTTCCTTGGCATGGAAAGATAGTCTGTCAGGTTAGAGTGCGTCGCAATGGACAGCTGGATCGCTGCTTTTCGCAGTGCCTTTGCTCCGCCTTTTACTCGAAAAAATCAGCGTCCACAGCATCACGCAGCTTTGCAGCCTCGCACAGCGGCAGCCCGGTGAAGAAGTCCTCCGGGTAGCCGGTTCCCATGCTGGCGATGATGCAGACGTACAGGTAGTTGTGGCCCGTGTTCACCGGGGAGAAGCCGCCCGCCACCATGCGGTTTTCCGCCATGGATTCGCTCATGGTGTTCAGCTCACCTACGCCGGAAAGGTCCACGGATTCAAAGGTCTTGCCCTTGATGTCCTCTTTGCTGTCGCCGTTGTAGGTGTAGGCATTGTCAAACTTCACAACATGGGTCTTGGGGTCGTTCTTGACCTTTGCGTTCAGGTTGTTCAGGATTGTCGTCTGCACCTGCTTGATCTTCGCACGGGGCATGAGCTTAAAGAACTCCACGGGTTTGCCGCTGGCTTTGGTAGCCACTTCCTGTGCAAAAGAGGTGGTGGCCTCCACCGCCGCCAGCGTTGCAATCTCGCCCGCCAGCTTCTTCTGAATGTCGATCATGTCCTGAATCGTCATGTTGTCCATGCCGGACATGTCCACTTCGTCGTACTCGTTGCCCTCGAACTTATAAGGCTTTGCGAATTTCACAGTAAGATTACCCATCTTGATGTTTCCTTTCCTTAAAAAAATCAGCCGCCCCACATGGAGCGGCTGAAATCGTCCTCTTATCAGATCAGAGCGTTCACTTCGGCAAGGATGTCCTCGCCGTCCACATAGTAGCGGCCAGCATACTTGTCGATGTCGATCACGGTCACGCCGTCGATCTCCACAAGATAGCGGGTCACTTCCAGCGTGGTGGAGCTATCCATAGTGGATGCCCGCTTCAACTTGCCGGGGTCAAGCTCTTTCGGCTTGCCGCCCAGCACGATGCGCAGGCCCTTGTAGGAATAGCCGCCGTTTTTGTTCTCGTTCTGCATGGCTGCACGCAGGGTGATCTGGACAGACTTTCCGGGGTGCAGCATCTTGGTTGCGTAGCTGTACAGGGTGTTCCAAGTCAGCGTCGCTTCCATGCTCTCGAACTGACCCGGCACAGGGCTGTCAACGTCGCCGCCGATCCCCATGCCGTTGACGGTGGTGGTCTTATTTTTGATCTTGGGCAGGGTGACTTCATCTGCCAGACCGATCATCTTGTCGTCCCCGGTGTAGGCGTTATAGTCATTAACGACCTGCGGGACGAGATCGCTCGAAATGTTCAGGCTCATAGTTCATATCCTCCTATCACAGGTTCAGAGCGGTCACGAGGGAGGAAGATTCATACTCCATCGTGTTGTTGACCTGCTTCATGGGCGGGAACGGAGTGCAGTACATATAGAAGTGGTAGTGACCTGCCACCAGCTCCGCTTCGGTGTTCTTCTCCGTGTCGGCCACCATGCGGTAGCTGGCGCAGACACCGTTGGAGACGTAGGTGCTGCCCTTCATGTTCTCGCTGTCAATGATGCTCTGTAAACGCTTCGGGTTCATGGGCTTGTCCAGCTTGCTCATGTTGTCCAGCACAAAGCTCATCCACGCATGGTTGAAGAAGCGGCGGACGCACAGGAACATATCCTTGGGGTCCGTGTTCTTCGGATAGCAAGCCGTCTCATTGCCCCAGATCACGAAGTCGCTGCTGGAACGGATAAAGGTCGCAATGCCCTGATCGTTCAGGAAAGTGCCCTGCTCCTGATCCAGCAGCATCTCGGTGCCGTCTTCCAGACAGGCAGCAGAGATAGGCACGGTAATGTTGGACGGGCTGGCGTTGGGGCAGTCGTTGTTCTGGCCGTCGTTGTACACGGTGGCCGCTGCCGCCATGGTGCTGCCGCTGTACACGGTATCGCCAACCTTGCAGAACAGCCACAGAGCGTATGCCTCACGGGAGGTTGCGGTCTGCTTCGTCTTCTGCGCTGCCACGTCGGTGTACTTCTTTGCGCCGGAAGTGCCGCAATCGAGGTCGATGTAGCAGACGGCATTGAAAACGCCGTTGATTTTCCGGCACTTGGCCTGCAGTGCAGCACACACCAGTGCGTCCTTGGAGAAGCGAGGTGCCAGCAGGATGCCGGGCACCTTGCCAAACTTCGGATAGACCTGACGCACCACCTCAAGGCCGGTCTCTGCGCCGGTGGAAGCGTTCACGCCGCCCACGATGTCCGCAGCGGTCACCTTGGTCGGGTCCAGAATGGAGCCGGAAACGCTCAGCGTGGTTGCACCCTTGCCCTTGCCATCGTCGAGCAGGGCAATGTTCACGGTGCCGTCGTCGTTGAAGGTGGCGATGTAATCCGTGCCCTCAGTCAGAGCCGTGGTGTCTTTCTTGACGACCAGCTTCTTGAGCAGGAGGCCCGTCTTGTCGATCTGCGCCACGCCATCGTTGACCTGAACGGTGGTAGCATCCAGCGGGGTGGTATGCTTCCCGGGGTCCAGCACATTGATAACGACGATGGGGGCCGTGCCCATCACCTGAAAGTTTGCGCTGATCGCCTCACACAGAGTGTACTTTGCAAAGTCGTCAGACCAGCCCACAGCAGCCACGGCTTCTTTGTAGGTGCTGAGGTACAGCGGGGTATTCACCGCCGCTTCCGGGTCTGCCAGCTGGTTGACGGGCGCAGTGCCCACGATAACCTGCAGGCCGGAGCTTACCTGTACCGGCGCAGAAACGCTGGTGGTCGCTTCGGTCAGGTTAAAGCCATGAGAAGTAGCCATTGTTTCATCCTCCTATCACAGCACAGAAACGGCGTTCTGGTAGAGAAGATTCTCCCGGGTGCCGCTCTGCTCCACTTTCACCCGCATCTCTGCGAGCTTTTCACGAGGAACGATCAGAGCTTTTACGACCGGGTGTTCCTCTGCGATCTCGGTCAGCTTTTCGGGGATGCCGTCCACAAAAATGGTGTACTGCGGTGCCACGCCCTTGATGGTCGGGCCGCAGTAGGCAACAGCCTCCACCGTCTGCACCGCCGGGGTATTCTCCACTACAGCGGCGGTGGTTTTCTTTTCGTCACTCATATCAGAGCCTCCACTTCTTCATTTCTCAGACCGTTGGGGGTCTTGCAAACGAGATTCACGATTCCCCAGTAGTAGTAATCCATGTCGTCGTCGGAAAGCTCCCACTTTCGGGGATATGTCACCTCGAACGCACCGCCAAAGACGGGCTTGCGCTTGAAGTGCTGCATGATAGCTTCCTTGATATTCACGGTGTCTACATACCCCTGCCGGTCTATACCGCGGTCATAGCAGCAGATCACGAGCTGGATCAACACAAGCTGTGGGTCCTGCTCATTGTTCTGCTCGCCGCTGGTCTCAATCACGATGATGCAGGGGTACATGGAATCGTTCGTGTCCACATCATCGTCGTCATTGGTCTGGATGGGACGGAACTGTTTGAAAATCTGCAAGGACTTCGGGCTTTCCTGCCCGTTGAATTTCATATCCCGAAACAGTTCTTTCAACTCGTCGATCATGGCCTGTTGGCACATTTCGCTGGTATAGCCAGCGATTTTCTCTGCCATATCAGATCACGCCCTTTCTCTTGGCATTGGCGATCAGCTGCCGGACACGGCGTTCCGTGTTCTGCTGCAACATCTGCTCCACCGTCTGCTCCTGCATCTCCCACACAGTGTGGTGCATTGCAGAGCCAGAAGGACTGGACAGCGTTGCCAGCTTCTCGTTTGGCTTCCAGCGTTTCTTGCCGCTCTCCGTGTAGTCCTTGTCCGCAGGTACGCCGAGCTGACGCTGCACCATACCGACGTGTCCTGACTTGAACTTCACAAGAAAGCCTTTGCTCTTTTCGCTGGTTCCGCCGAGGTCTATCATCGGGCTGCCTTTCAGGACGTGTGCCTGAAAGAACGGCGGCGCATTGCGGACAGACGGTCCCATGTAGGGTTTTGTGGGGCTGGTTCGGAAATAGCCCAAGTCTGCCCGGAATGCACCGGGGTCGTTCTTCATAATGGCAAGGATCGCCGCAGGGCGGCGGTTGGTCGCTTTCTGACGCTGGCGCAGGTCTTCGATCATGCGCTTTCCGGCAGCATTGAGGTCGTATCGGTTCTTGACTTCCTGCAGCATGAGCTTTCTCGTCTGACGTGCGGTGGTGTTGACTGCCACCTTCAACGCCGCCGGTGCCTTATCTGCCAGAACGCCGAGTGCCCGGTAAACTTCCTCATCGTTGACGGAAACCGTCATGGTGGAAGCATCGTACCCAGTTTTGAAATACGCCATTTACCTCACCCTCTCAAGCTCCATGCGGTACATACCAGCTTTCAGGGAGCAGGATTTGATTTTGTAATCCCGCTTCTTGTCCAGCGTGATGAGCTTATCGTTCTTCGGCATGGGGCCGTAATCTGCCTGTTTGACAAACAGAAGCAGATCAGCCTTGTACATACCTTGGTCGAAGCTCTGCTTTGCGCCGCCCTCCCAGTGCGCTGCACGTTCGCCAACACCCGGGTGCTGGGTAATGCAGACCATCTCTTTGCCGTCCACGAATCGCTTCTCTGCGAACTCGTTCAGGTTAAAGAAAACATTCTGCACATCCAGTGCCACCCGGTCTTTGAACGTCGGCAGCGGTTCCGGGGTGCTTGGTGTGCCGTAATTCTCATCCACGTCTAGCATAGCTTTAGCACACCTCGGCAACCAGCCAGCTATCCACCTTGTCGGGGATGGTCAGCGGGCGGGTCTGCAGCTCAAGAATCATGCGGTCAGGGCCATGCTTCACATAGGTGCGCAGCAGACGGTTGGTCTGGGCGGTGATGGTACGCTTGGTATCGTCGATGTAGGAAGTCAGACCGTAAGCGCGCATGAAGTTGGGGTTAGAGGGCAGCAGTGCAACCTTGTTGTCGTCCACCAGATGCTTGGTGACGGGCTTAGACGGATCGGTCCAATCGTCCAGATAAACCTCGCCGTAGGTGTAGATGTCCAGACTGGGCTTGGTCAGGTGGCCGATGTAGCGTGCGCCATTGGGCAGGTCCTTGGGGTTGATGATACCCAGCTCAATGCGGCGGTTGTCCAGCATATTCTGTACGTTGGTATCCGCAAGGAAGTTGCGCAGGGCAGTCTTGCCCATGATAACGTGATCCACGTTGGCAAAGCCGTTTTCCAGCACCTGATCCACCCAGTCTTCCAGATCATCCAGAGGCTTGGCGGCAGATGCGCCCCACTTTTTCGTGTTCTCCAGCTTCACCTTGTTGGTGAAACCGAAGTCGATGACCTTGTTCACGCCGGGGCCGACAGCGGGAATCTGGCCGTCCATGATGGTGCGCACAGCCATCCACTCCTCACGACGGGTAGCAGCATCATTCAGACGCTGGTAATCCTCGATCAGCTGCTTGGCTGCACGCTCTTCGGGGGTCATGCCGGAATACAGGTCCTCACCGGGCATACGCTCCAAAGCGTCGTTTGCGGTGGTGATCGTCAGAGGGTTAATCAGTGGAGGAGTAAAGCTCTCGGTCTGGCAGCCCTCATTCTTGAGCACCTGTCCGCCAACCAGAGGATGCACGAAGGAAGCCATGCGGCGATCGCCCTTCACCACGTCAATATCCACGCTCTTGGTGGCAAAGGTCTTGACGTTGGTGAAGTAGTTGTCCAGAAAGAAAGTACGCACCGGGGGAGTGGTGCGCACGACCTCGGCCAGATACCGAGGCTCGTAGATGCTGATTTCGTTAGCCATAGTTGTTACCTCCTACTCACTTCAGGAAAATGCCCAGATTGCGCAGGGCAACTTCAATGTCCGCTGCTTTCACGCCCTCAGGCAGCACCAGACCATCTGCGAAGAACTCGCCCGTCAGATAGATGGGCACTTCCTCTTCCGCCGCTGCACTGTCTGCGGTGATGCCGTACAGTCCAGTAACGGACAGAGGATTGCTGCCGTCCACCTTGGCGATGGGCTTCACCTTACCGTCGGCCAGCAGCACCGGGGCGTGTGCCTCAACTGCTGTGCTGGCCTTTTTGGTGGCCTTGGCGATGCCGATGTCCGTTCCGGCAATGAAATACTCCGGGGCGGTGGAATAGGTCTTCTTTTCCAGATCCATGCTCATAGCCTTGTCCTCCTTACTTCACGCCGTTCATCTTGTGGATTGCGTTCATCAGGGTCTTTTTCTGTGCGTCCTCCGGCTCCGGGTCCGCAGGGGGCGGATTCTGGATGTCGTTTGCGCCGGAGTTCTGGGCAGACTTCTTCGCCTTGTCCAGATACTCCTTGCCCTGAGCGTTCTGCTTTGCCTTCATGTTGGCGATCATCGCCTTGGCAAACGCCGCAGAATCCACAGGCTTCACGAACTTTGCCTCGTTTGCCTCGTCCTCAGCACCGGGCAGGGTGCTGTCCTCGATCTCCTTGATGCGGGTACGCTCGGCAGTGGCAGCGTCATTCTCGATCTGCTCCACCATATCGGGGTACGCCTTGCGGAGATCATCAACGGTCTTGATTTCCATGTCTTTTACCTCCCCATGGTCGTTGTGTCCCGGCAGTTCCGCCGGGGTTTTATTTTCAGGCCGGGCAGCAGGCTTTTTTGCCTTGGCCCGGTTTCTGACAAATTCAGGTGCCTCGTTGAAAGGCAGGTGGGTGCCGACGCTGTTGACGAACAGGATGCCGTTTCGGTTCTCCACAACGGCATCTTCCTCTGCGTCGTCCACCTCGTCCACAAAGCCGTTTTCCTTGGCTTCGTCCGCCGTCCACCAGTTTGTTTCGTCCATCCACTCTGCACATTCATCTGCATTGTGGCCGGTCTTCTTGGCGTACAGGGAGACGATGCTCTCTCTGGTAGCGTCCAGAGCTTTCAGGTAGTCCCGCATCTCAGCCGCCGTCAGATACCCGCAGATTCCCATGCTTACCGGGTGGATCATGTAGGTGCTGTCCGCTGCTGCCACCACCTTGTCGGCATGGCAGGCAACGATGGTAGCGGCACTGGCGCACAGGCCGTCGATGTGGACGGTCACGGTGGCGGCATTGCGTTCCAGCTGATTGCCAATGGCCTGAGCTGCAAACACGTCACCGCCGCCGGAGTTGATGTACACGGTGATCTCGGTCACATCGCCCAGAGCGGCGAGATCATCCGCAAACTGCTTCGGGGTGACTTCATCGCCCCACCAGCTCGTTTCGGAAATATCGCCGTAAAGAAAAAGCTCCGCTTTCTGGCTATCAGCCAGATTGCAGAACTTCCAGAACTTGTTATTTGTCGTCTTCGGGGTCGTCTTGGAATTGGGATTGCCCATCGCACCCTACCTCCTTTATCTTCTCCATCTCAGATTTGCGCTGACGCATATTTGCCCGCCAGCTTCCGCCGGTCATCTGAGCGGTTTCCTGCTCGGCAGTGCTGATGCCCTTTTCCATGCGCAGGATCGCCGCCTCGATTTCTTTCTTTGCATCCAGATTGGTTCTGGCCGGGCCGTTCCATGTGCAGCCCATGTAGGCTTTCGCCACCGCCGGATCATCAAAGAACCCCGGGGCATTGATACGCCCACGGGCTACCGCCTCGGCAAACCACTTTTCGTAGGTCGGCTGGCAGAAATCATCTGCAAAGCTGTCCCTCAGCGTTCCGCAGGTGCGCCAGAACTCGTTCAGGGCACCTCTGGACGCAGAATAGTTGGAGCCGAATTTCTTGTACAGCACCTCCGACGGTATCTCTACGCTCGTCGCCACCTGATTGGACATCGCCATCATAAAGCCGTCGTAGGTTGTGGTCGGGTGCTTCGGGTCGATCAGGTTCGCTTTTTCGCCCGGGGCAAGGTCAAACACCGCCGCCGGGCTGAGGTTGATTGCCAGTTCATCGGCAGGAGTATTCGGGTCCTCTGCTTTATCGGGCGGGTCTTCTCCGAAAGGTGCCATATCGCTTTGTCCATCTCTCTGGATGAACAGAGTGGCGCAGGACGAAACGATTGCAGCGGAAAGCTCGGCGTCCGTGTATCTTCCCATCTGCTTCAACGTAGGCAATGCCGGGGCCAGCAGGGGGACACCTCGCCGCTGCCCGGCTCGTTCTCTCTGCGTAACGCACAAGATGTTTGGTTCCCCGGTCTCCGGGTCATGCGCTTCCACTCGGGTCCACTGCAGCGGCACCGGGTTTTCGTATTCCAGCGGGTGCCGGTTGGCTACCCAGTAGGCGACGATTTCTCCCGCCTCGTTGGTCTCTACACCCTGCACGATCTGGAACACGCTCTTGCCGTTCACCTTGCCGGGTGCCAGACGGTCCATGCGGTCAGGGCTGCACACCTGATCTGCTTCGATCAAGCGCAGTTGCAGCGCATACGGCCAGTGTGGACGTTCCCGGAACTGAACTGCGGCGAACACATCTCCGTTCATCAGGAAGCTGGTAAACGCCAATGTCTGCAAACGCCAGAAGTTGTCCATGCCGCTCGCATCGCAAGCCGTGCTGTCCGCCCAAAGACTAAACTCTCTTGCGATCTGTGCCTGCAGCTGGTCGGCCTTTTCCTCGGACAGATGTAGATAATCTGCGTCCACCTGCGGCGTAGGCACCAGCCCGCTGCCCACCACATTGGTGCGCAGCGTCTTGATCGCGCCCGTGGCAAGCGGGATGCCCATGTAAGCATCCCGGCTCCGTTTGCGCAGGGTTTCGAGGTTGTCCTCAATGTCTTCCTTCGCACTGCCGCCGCCAACACGCCAGCTTCGCATAGAGCGGGACGTGTGGGACGCACCATAGTTTCCATATCCTGTGCCATTGTTCAGAACAGAAAGAGCGGTGCGGGCTACGGCACGGCGATACCCCTTTTCAGGGGAAATCGCTGCGATTGCTTTATCCAGAATATTTGCCATGGGTTCCACCGTCCTTACACGTCATGGGGCGAGAAATGATACATCCTGTTTCTGCCCCTGCTGCGTTCTTCCCGTTCTGCCTCTGCCACCTTGTTTTCCCAGAAGATGATAGTTTCCCGAATCTGCTTTAAGCTGGCCCGGGTAAGCTGCATCTGCTCGATCTGGTAGCTCTGGCCTGTGGAAACAGCGGCTTCCGCTTCCAGCCACATTTCCAAATGCCGCTGTGCGACCTCTTTTGAAATAATTGCCATCGGTTAAATTCCTCCCGATCTTCTTCTGCGGTATTGGTGCTGCTGCTTTGCCGGACGGGGTGCATCCTCGCCGGGCACTTCCAGACCTTGCGGGTTCGAGATTTCCAGTGCCGCCGTCGCATAGTTCCGAACGTCGAAAGCCTCATTGCGTTTCTGCGCCGGGTCTTTCAGTTCCCACCGTTCAACCTTGCGCCCGCCTTTCCAGCGGGTCACTTTATGCTCTGCGGTCAGCATCTTGAAATAGTTCTCGTTGTAGCCTGCATCTTCTGCCGCCGGAAAGTGGCAGTAGTTCGGGCCTTTGATAAGCACTTTCAGCCGGGCAAGCACCATGTTCTTGCCGGTGTCAACGCCCAGCGTGAACAGCTCACCCTTGACCCGGTTGTTCTTGGTCGGGTTTCGGATATACGGCACATCCATACCGCCGCGGCCTTTGATTGCCCAGATGTGGCGGTCTTCACGCTCTTTGCAGAACCGAATGACCTGATCCGGGAAATGTCCGCCGCTGTCCATGCAGACAGAGCGGAGGGACAGCTCTGTGCCGTCCTTCTTTTTCCACGTCTGAGATAGAAACTCGTCCAGATCAGCCCATATCTGGCCCCGCTTCAAATCGCCGTAAATGCGCTGGTAGCGGATGCCCCAGCTTTCTTTGCCGATGCCCCAGCCCACCACCTCGATCTCGAAACGGTTATCCTGCGTATCGACACCGGCGGTCAGGTAGATCACGCCGTCCGGCACTTCGGCCTCGTAGTATTCCCGACGGTCGATCAGGGCGGCGGATTCCATCGTTTCGCCCGGTTCCTCCCACGGCAAGCCAAGGTTGGTGTTCACGAAGACCTGCATCTTCTCGTAATCGCCCCGGGCAGCGTCCAGATCAGCGGCAATAAACTTTGTCACAATCTCGTCCCACCCGCACAAGGTCGATCCCATCTTATTCATGTGGAAGCCACGCACAGAGCGTTCCGGGTGTTCTGCCACCCACTTGCCCTTTACGCTGCCTTTCTTCCATCGGTATTCATTATCCAAGCAACCGCACTCGGCGCAACGGTACTGTACGCCGCCGTCCGGCCACTTCTCTTTGTCGAATACCATGTTGTCCCACACGAAGGGCTGATAGAAGCCGCAGTTCGGGCAAGGCACCGTCCATTCTTCTTGCGTGGAGTTGTTGAACTCGTCCAGAATCCGGCTGGCGGCTTTTGTGGTCGGGGTAGACACCATGACCGTTTTGTAGTCCCAAAAGGTCGTCTGGCGTTCCTCGGCCAGCATGACCGGGTCGCCCTCTTTGCCTGCGCTGGCTTTGTAAGCATCCACCTCGTCGGCCAGCAGCACCTTGATGGGGCGGCTTCGCAGGTCCGTGGGGGCATTGGCTCCCACGATAACCAGCATTCCTCCGGGGAAGTTTTTCTTTGAAATGGTGTTGCCGGAGTACCTGCTCTTGGTATTTACCAGCCCCCGGAGTGCCGGTGTATCTCGCAGCATCGGGGTCAGGCGGTCTTTCGAGAAGGATTCGCCCAGATTCACCGTGGGCTGCATCACCATGATGGATGCGGGGTGGTAGCTCATGTAAAAGCCGATGGTGTTCAGGATCAGGCCCTCGGTCTTTCCTGCCTGTGCGCACATCATGGCAACCACCTTGCGGATATGAACATCCCCGATAGCATCCATAATTTCCCGCTGGAACGGTGCAGCGTCCGTGTTCCACTGTCCTTGTGAGGCCGAAGCCTCAGCAGATAGCTTTCTGTATTTATCCGCCCACTGGCTCAGTGACAGGTTCGGGGGCGGTTTCAGTCCGTCCAGTGCCCGGCTGAACATCTCCAATGTCTGCGGTTCCAGATGGATCATTGCCATGGTTTCCGCCTCCCTTTTTGACGCACTGCCGGAATGGGCAAAATGCTGTGATCTCGTTCAGCCGGGTGCCCCATACACAGCCCCGACATTTATTCTTCCTGCTCATCTTCCGGCTCCTTTTCTGGCTCGGCCAGTGCAACATCCGGGTTGCTTAACTCGATGAGGGCTTCTTCCACTGCTTTTTGCAGGATGTCGTGTGCCTCCACCGGGTCCGTGAGCTGCGCCATGGTTTTGGCGTACTTGGTCGGGATGGTTTCCAGACGGTTCTTGAAATTGGCAAAGATAGCTTTCAGGCCCCGCTCCACATCTTCGGTGCGGTGCAGGTCGCCTTGGGCTTCCTCCATCTTCATCTTCTCGATCTTGCCCCGGGTCTCTTCCCGGTCAGCCCGGGCAGCCGTAAGGCGGGATGAATCGTCCTTGTCGCCGATCTTATAGGCGAGGTACTGTTTGACGACGGTTTTCATGTTGAAGATGCCGGGCCGTTCCTCAGACAGCACACCTTCGTCCCGCAGCTCCCGCACCCGGCGTTCGGTTACGCCCAGCACTTCCGCCACGGCCTTACTGGTGTATAGAGCCATCCTCGTCACCGCCCTCCGGCACTTCGCCCGTCGCCCTGATCCGCAGCAGCTCTAGCCGCTGGCGTTCCAGTTCCATGCGGCGGTCAGCTTCCTCCGCCGCCCGCAGCGCACCGGCAACGGCAGCAATGCGGCCCTGCGTCTTGTACAAAGCATCCTGCAATTTCAGAATACGGGCAAAGGGGGTATCTCGGCTGTACATTCCCATGGTCTGTACCTTGCCGTCTTCCTTCTTTCCCGTCTTTCCAACCTTGCCCGGAACACGCATATCCAGCACACTGGACGTTATCAGCGTGTCCGGGTCCATGTCCTCGTACTCTTTGATCTTTTCCAGAATCTTCAACTCCCGCAGCTTGAGCAATCCCATCTCGTGCTGCAGGGCTTCCACGCCGTTCCGGGGTGCCGTGTCAAAGGCTCCCTGTTCCGCCGGGGTGAGCTTATCAAAAAAGATTCTCGAATAGGCTCCGTCCTTCTCAGCGTTCAGGTTGCCCGCCGGTGCCCCGCCGCCGGAGTTTCCGACGGCGTTCTGGTTTCCCGGCTGTCCGCCGGGCTTCCTGCTGGTGGGAGTGTCCCACCCGTCTTTCGACTTCCACCGCCGGACGGTATCGTACTTGAGGTGCAGATCATCCGCCAGCTGCCGGAGATTGACTTCGCCGCCCTTTTCCTTCCGGGCCATGTACTCAACGCGGGCGGCTTCTCGCTCATCGCTTCGCCTTGCCATTTATGACCCCTCCGTTTTTTGAGCAATAAAAAATGCCCCGCCAGACATAAAGCCTGACAGAGCATCTATGTGGTGCCGCAGGTCCTGCGACACACCCGGATATGATGAAAGCCCCTCGGTGCTGCCACCGTGGGGCTTCTTTCATAAATCCACTGTACCAATTATACCACTAAAAACGTCTCATAGTGTCTCATCTTTTGCCCCAAAGGGCCGTTTTCGGGCTTGCAAATGTAAACATTCTATGAACACGCACTACTTGCCACCGCTTCAATGAGCCGTCCATCCGCTCCGGGTGTTCCATGTACCATCTGCAAAATGTACAAGATCACCAGCACTGCAACAGCGAAGAAGTGGAAGCAGTAAACGTATGGATACCGATGGAATGTTGAAAAGAACCAGTTCGTATCGCTCGGTGGCACGTCCCGGGCGATTGAGTGCCCAGAAATCTTTGCGATGAAGAAAATGAGCATGAAGAGAATATCGAACAGGATAATTCCCACCAGAACCGAGTAGAAAGAAACGATATACAAGCTCACTTCCGTCAGCTTATTAAAGCCCGATGTAAACATAGATAGCCCAGACATAAAGCCGACAACCACTGCTGCGAAAATTCCCAAGATCGTGATTGACTGTTCATGGAAGCCGCTCACTCGCTCATCCAGACGCTTACTGGTTGCTTTTGTGGACTTGTTGAGTTTCAATGCCTCGCCCTGAATCCGCTTCGCTTCATCTGCATACCGCTTTACCTGTGACATACGGTTCAAGCGAATGCACTCAAGCTCAATGTGATCCAGCAGCTTTCTTACGGACTTTGTAATCCGATGCACTTCCTCAGTGTCTTCCTGTGTTTCAGCAAAAGCAACCACTCTATCCAGATACACCGGCAAAGAATCCAGCTGATCCGGGTCGTACTGTTCTATACACGACGAAACAGTTGAATACGAGTGCCGGAACTCCGGGTCTTTGTATATCTCGCATAGTCGTTCCCAGCATTCCTTGACAAAATCACTTGTTGGTGCCGAATCCATTTCATCGGCATACCCTTTTTCTGCGATGTCTGCCAAAAGCTGAACCAGTTTGGTCATGCTATTTTCTGCGTCTTTATTCTGCATACACAGTCCTCTTATTTGATTCCAAGCGGATCGTTTTTGCTGAAAAAGTCCTTGATGCTCATAACATCAATGGTTTGATTTCTAAAAGTATTCTTCCAAGGAGATTCCCTATGCGTTTCTTCTACCAGCTGTCGTGCCGTCCTCTGCAGGCAAGCGTCAATCACTCTGAAAACATACCCAGATTCAGAACTGTTCAAGCTCGCAAAAAGCATCTTCATCGGTTCCGGGGTGATTGCAGACGCACCATAAGAACAGAACTGGAAATACGCTTCCGGCACAACGGGGCCATACGCCCAGTTTACAATTTCATCCTCAAAAAGCGGCTTTCCAAATCGAGCCAGATAATAACCCTGTACATAGTAAAGGGTCTTCTGCAATTTCAGGTTTGTTACCTGACACTCATTCATCGCAGCATAAGCAATGATATTTTTCGACAGTTCGATTGCGGTCATTGTGCAGGCCCCCCTTCTCCTTTATTTTTGCATAGCACCTAATTTATTATATCAAATTTTCCTCCGTCGGTGTTCACGAACATTGCTTAATTTTTTGTGTACTTTTTCTAAAATCGTTCCAATATTTTTGGCGGGAAATTTCTGGTTGCCCCTCTTGACATTATAAAAATGCGTGTTCCTTCCGATTTTGCCGACCTCAACCAAATCGCCGCCGGGATGATTTGCCGCCGCCATCAAAACGTGAACCAGACGTGAACTTGACGTGAACCTCTTGCGAACCATTTTGTTGGCCCCACCAATATGGTATGCACCATCCCGGTGACGTCACCGCCATGGTGCCCGAATCCCTGAAATTTTTGACCCGCCCCCTTATTTTTCGGGCCGGAGGGCGGAAGCCCTTCAAAAATTTTGATGGCTAGAAATATTTTGGGGCTTCCGAACCCGCATCGCCCCGCCCCCGGGGGGACAGTACCTTCCCCATCGGGGCGGCCCGGGGCCGGATGGGGCCGGGGCCGGGCCGGAGAAGGAAGGGGGTAGGGGGATAGATAAGGCGAGTTCTAGCTCTCTAGGTCTAACCCCTAAGCCTAAAGCTCTATCCCGTTAGGTGGAGAATCTGACCCCTTCGGCGTTGGGCTGGCGGCGGGGTGCTGGCGGGCTGGCGGCTGGCGTTGTCGGTAGGTCTGGCGGCGTGCTGGTAGTAGGGCGGCGGCTTCATCGGGGCGGCGGCGTGGTGCCGATGGGAAGGAGCAGGCCGGGCAGATGATCGGGCGGTCGGTCTGCTCCTCATCGGGCGGGCCGTCGTCGTGCGCAGATCGGGCGGGCCGTCGCCGTCGTCACCGTGGGCGGCGGTGTTCTTCCCGGTGCTGATCGGGGCGGCGGTTCAGGTGGCCGGGCGGGGCGTGGGCAAAAGAAAAACCAGAGCGGGCGGCGTGGGCCGTTCACTCTGGCTTTTTTCGTTTCTGCTGGTGATCGAGGCGGGGCGGGTCCTTCCCGGTGCTGATCGGGGCCGGGGCCGTCGGGCACTGATCCCGGCGCACAGTTTCCCCCGGCACAGTTCCAGCCGGAACCGTTCCAGCGGCACGGGTTGCGCCGCCGCTGATCCGGCAAAAATCCCCGCCGCCGGAGGGGTCAGATTCTTCACTTTACGTTACTACGCTCCCCAAGTATCACTGCAACAGGGATAGTAGCCGCCCCTGTAACCCCCTATAGTCCCCCTTCTTCCCCGCCTTTGTCCGGTTCCGGCCACTCGTGGCCCTCTTGCTCCATCCGGGCGCGGACAGCATCAAGAATATATTTTTGCAAACTCTGGTCGCTTTCATCTGCTGCGGCGCGGATCGCTGCGCCCTGATTCTTGTACGGCTTTATCAGCATCGCGTCAAGTTTCTTCATGTGCGCGGCATTTGTTGCCGCCTTATTTTTAGACAATGCCATAATATCCCCCATTTCGGCACACTTGGAATATTTATATTATACAAAATGCGGCGGCATGATACCATGCACACTTTGCACAATTCGCATGATATCATTCTGTGAAAATTGCCGAAAACATGATATCATGCTTGACTTTGCACTCTTGGCATGATATCATGCAAGCACAGCAAGCGAGCCGGACAGCAAGCCGGAACGGTTGCGAGTAAGCCGAAAGGAGAAACAACACATGAGCGCAAATTTCTTCAAGCTCCCGGAATCCGACAAGCGGAAAATCTGGGCCGCTCTTCTTGCCGAATGGCAAAAGAAGAAGCCCGCCACCCGCTAAAGCAGGTGACAGGCCGCAAGATGTGATTTAGCAAGCCGCATCTTGCAGCCAGTTTACCACCGAAAGGGGGTGAATGTCAAGCGGATACCCCAGCAGGGCCGCACCGCTCAAAGCGGCCCCGCCCCACTACTCCGGCACACCGCCGGGGCAAACCCGAAAAGCAAAGGAGATTTGAACCATGAGAATTTCAAAGAAGATCACCACCGCCTCCGCTGCTCTGGCACTGTCCGCCGGGCTGCTGGTGCCCACCGCTTCCGCCGCCTGCCCCTACACCGTCGGCCCTCTTGGTCGGTACATCGTCCCGGCTGAGGTGCAGGGCTTGACCGCCACCGATGAAAACCAGATCGAAGTCTGGTGCAGCGACCTGAACGACGGCGACGACTGGTTTTTTGTGGTGGATGCCGAAACCGATCTGCGGATTTATGACCGGGTGCAGCTGGTTGTGAATGCCAACGGAACCCCGGACGATTTCAGCGACGACACTGTGGAAGATGCCTTTTTTGGCTGCTGCTCCATCGACGACTAACGGAAAGGAGATTACAACATGATGACACTTGAACAGATTCGCCAGCGCAACCATGAAGAGAACGCCGCCGCCCGCCGCCTGCAGGCCGCCGGGTATCGGCTGGAAGGATGGGACCCCCGCACGGGGCGGCGGATCGTCGCCCGGATCACCGACGAGAACACGAACCGGGAGCGGCGCACCTTCTACGATTTCACAAGCTGGCAGGAAGCCGCCGCCGCTCTTCTGGGCTGAATGCCCCGGACACTCTAGCAGGGTTGCACCGTAAAGCAGCCCCGCCCCACTACCCCGGCAGCAGCCGGGAGACCATCCCGAACAACCACCCACAACACGAAAAGGAGCAAGTACCATGAAAGGCATGACTAACAATCAGATCATTCTGAACGAGGCCGAGAAGCTGGCCCCCGCCACCCTGCACGCCATCGCAACCGCACACCACACCGCCGCCGAGATCGAGGCCTTGGCCGCTCAGATCACCGTGACCGAGGACGACGGCACCAAGCACCCCGGCACCATCCACGATGCCGAGATCATGTTAGCAGCCAGCGAGCTGCACACCTTCGACTACTGGAAGAAGGAAGGCAAGAGCGTCAAGAAATACGAGAAGGCACTGATTGAGTGCTACTTGTGGAAGTACACCACGAAGCCCAGCAAGGCCCAGCGGGAAGCCGCCGAAGCCGAGGGCAAGGAAGCCGCCCCCGATCCGCATTACTACCCCACGAAGTCCCATCTTTTCAGCTGCTTACAGGTTGAAAGCAGCCGCCCCGCCCCGGAAGCCCGGTTTAAGTCCACCGCCGAGATCATCGCCTATAACAAGAAGCTCGCCGCAGAGCGCAAGGCAGCCAAAGCCGCAAAGGAAGCCGCGGCAAAGGCAGCAGCAGAACAGGCCGACACGAAAACCGCGCTGGACGTTCTCAAGCAGACGGAACGCAAGGCAAAGGCCGCTTTCATGGCCGTGCCTGAAACGGATCGCAAGGCGCAGGCCGAAGCCCTGAGCGTGTGGCGCAAAGCCCGGCAGGATGTAGCCGAGGCCGAGAAGCCCACCGCCGCCGCCGTCAACATGAAGGAACTTGAAACGGCTTTCAATGCCCACTATTCCACCCTGTACCGCACCCACGACGACCACGACAGCAGCGAGTATAACGACGCTGTGGAGCGGTTCGACGAGCTGAGCGGCAACGATCCCCAGTTTACCGCCACGGTTCAGGCGTTCACCAACTACCGCAGCGACTTTATCAGCAGCGACCGGGAAGCCGCCGCCTTTGTAATGGCACTCGACGAGCTGGAAGCCAAGCGCAGCACCCCCGAGATGGTCCCCGAGGTTCAGCAGCTTTGTTTTGCATAACACGAAACGGACACCCCAGCAGGGCCGCACCGCCCAAAGCGGCCCCGCCCCACTACCCACCGGCACCCCGCCGGGGGCATACCACGAAAAGGAGTTGAACACCATGCACGAAATCAAGCTCGATCCGCTTCCCATCGTCACCGGCGACCCGGACGAACTGTTAGACCTTGACATCTGCGACACCTGCGAGTTTGCCACCACGCAAGCCGCCCGGATCGCCGCCATCTGCGAACAGGTCACCCGGTACACCGTCACCCGCTACATTGCCCCGGGGCGGCAGATCATCGTAGCCCCCAGCACCCGCACCCCGGGCGGCTGGCAGGTCACGTTTTACCATGCCGACCGTCAGACCGGCGAGCTTGTGCCCATCGGCCACGCCGACCGGGACACCGCCGCCGGAGTTGCCGACGAGATTCCATACAATTACACCGCCGCGGATGCCGTGGCCTGAACGAAAAGGAGAACATACCATGAAATTTAACAACATCTTCGAGCAGATCAACGTGGAACTTCCCGCACAGTGGAAAATCCAGACCCTGCGCCGTGAGATTCAGAGCTGCCCCCGCAAGGCTGCGGAACTTCAACCGCAGATCGACGCCGCCCGGCTCACCCTCATCTGTGCCCGCCGCGGCTACTTCTACACCGCTTGACCCCACGCCGGACGCTCTAGCAGGGTTGCACCGCCCAAAGCAGCCCCGCCCCATCTTCCCGGCACTCCGCCGGGAGCATCACGAAACACGAAAAGGAGATGCACACCATGACAGCATATCAGCAGACCCACCAGCACACCGCATGGCTCCACTACGAGGGCAGCGACTACAACGGGCGGCAGATCGTCGTAGACGTGGCCGAGATCATCCCGGGCCGCTTCACCGTCGCCGCACTGGATGCCGAGGGGAACGAGATCGAGAGCGACGAGGTGGAAGACATCGACACCGCCCGCCGCCTGTATGGGGAACTGTTCCGCCGCCTCACTGAGAAGCCCGCCACGAAACCGCTTTCCGGCAAATACGCCAAGCTGCGGGACGATCTCCGGGCCGCACTGGATGCCGGACGCAACGCCGAACACGAGAACCCGGAAGACGGCGGCACCTGCAACTTTGATTCCGTCGCCCTCAGTCTTCCCCGCTGGCAGGCGGCAAAGGTCCAGCAAGCCGCCAAGGAAGCGGGCACGAGCTGCTTTTCGTGGAACCTGTTCGGGGGCCGTCGGTGGGTCTTCGGGCCGGACACCAGAGCGCAGGGCAACGCCCGCACACGAAACGCCGAAGCAATGACCCGGGCACTTGCCGGGATGGGCTATCAGGCTATGGACTATTGCCAGATGGACTATAGCAATCCATAGAAATAGAGCAACAACTTGACAAAAGGTGTAGAATCGAG
>CALDNF010000061.1 GCA_937917475.1 uncultured Faecalibacterium sp. | reverse complement strand
GGCGAGAACGTGGGCACTCTGGTCTACGAGGGCTGAGCATAGCCCGCATCCCCCTACCATAGAATGAAACAGGCGGCAATTGCCACAGCCTGTACAGAACAATACAAAACAGGAGAAAAGGACAATGAGCAGCAACACCAAGGCATTTGAAGAAAAGATGAAGAGCTCCGTGGAGCATCTGGACCGTGAGCTGGCCGCTGTGCGCGCAGGCCGCGCCAACCCCGCCGTTCTGGATAAGGTGAGCGTGGACTACTATGGCGCCCCCACCCCCATCCAGCAGGTGGCATCTGTGGCCGTCAGCGAGGCCCGCACCCTGACCATCACCCCCTGGGACCGCACCCTGCTGCGTGCCATCAGCAAGGCCATCATGGCCAGCGATGTGGGCATCAACCCCATTGATGACGGCCAGACCATCCGCCTGAACTTCCCGGCTCCCACCGAGGAACGCCGCAAGCAGCTGGCAAAGGAGGTCTCCAAGCTGGGCGAGGAGGCCAAGGTTGCTGTGCGCAATGTCCGCCGGGAGGCAATGGACAAGGCTAAGGCCATGAAGAAGGCCGGCGAGCTGACCGAGGACACCCAGAAGACCATGGAAGAGGATGTCCAGAAGCTGACCGATAAGTATATCAAGAACATCGACGCAGCAGTGGAAGAAAAGCAGAAGGAGATCATGTCCGTCTGATCGGCTGCGGCTGAGAATAAAAGGGGAGGTGCCGTGCGCTTTGTATGGGTGTGCGGCACTTTTTCCAATGAATTGCAGGAGAATGATTATGACGCATCCCAAAGAATTTGCGGAAGGTCTGTCCATCGGCATTATTATGGACGGCAATGGCCGCTGGGCCAAACAGCGGGGCCTGCCCCGGACTGCGGGCCACAAAAAAGGCGCAGAGGTGTTTCAGGATATCGCCAACTACTGTGAGGAGCTGGGCGTATCTTCGGCATATTTCTATGCCTTTTCGACCGAGAACTGGAAACGTCCCATGGAAGAAGTGGGAGCCATCATGCGGCTGTTTGGCGAATATCTGCTCAAGGGCTTCAATTATAAGGACCGGAACATCCGGATCAAGTTTTTGGGCGACCGCACCGCACTGGACCCCAAGCTTCAGAAGCTGATGAACGAGCTGGAAAGCGACTCGGCTCAGAAGACCGGCATGACCCTGAACATTGCCGTGAACTACGGCGGACGGCCCGAGATCGTGCGGGCAGCGCAGCAGCTGGCGGAAAAGGCGGCATCCGGTGAGATCAAGCCGGAAGACATCACCGAAGAGATGATGAGCGGCGAGATGTACACCGCCGGCCAGAAAGACCCGGATTTCATCCTCCGGCCCAGTGGAGAAAAGCGGCTGTCCAACTTCATGCTCTGGCAGGCTGCTTATTCGGAGCTGGTGGAGATGGATGTCCTCTGGCCCGATTTCACCCGGGATGATCTGGATGCAGCCATTGAGGAGTTCAACCGGCGTTCCCGCCGCTTTGGCGGCATCTGACCCGCAACTGCGGAAAACTATCCATTGGAGTAACAACATATGAAAACACGAATCATCACCGCCCTTGTGGGCATCCTTGTCCTGATCGGCGTGCTGTTTACCTTCGACACCATCATTTTTAACTTTGTGGTGGCGGCCATTACCCTGATCGCCATCCACGAGATCTATATGGCACTCGGCTTTGAGAAAAAAGACTGGCTGCTGTATGCTGTCATGGTGCCCTATACCCTGCTGATCATGCTGTCCAGCTTCCAGCTCTGGCGCAGACTTGTGATGCCCGCTTCCTTCCTGCTGGTGCTGTTCTACGCCATCTATCTGGTGGTGCGCAACGGCGATATTAGTTACCAGAAAGCCAGCGGTCTGGTCATGTTTTCGGGCATTGTCATTTTCTGCTTCTATTCCTTTATCCGTCTGAAAGAGCTGCTGCCGGTGGAAGAATACGGCTGTGATGCCATCTTCTTCATCCTGCTCATTCTCTGCTTTGCATGGGGCGGCGATACCTGCGCCTATTTTGCGGGCCGGGCCTTCGGCAAGCACAAGCTCTGCCCGGTGGTCAGCCCCAAAAAGACGGTGGAAGGTGCCATCGGCGGTGTGCTGGGCACCATGGTGTTCGGCGTTCTGGTCACCCTGATCTACTCGGTGGCGGCGGACCGGATGGAAGCATTTACCCGTTCCAACATTGGCGTTTCGATGTATGTCATCATTGCATTGCTGGCCTGTGTGGCGGCGGTGCTGGGCATCTACGGCGACCTGTTTGCCAGCGTAGTGAAACGCCAGTGCGGTATCAAGGATTACGGCACCATCTTCCCGGGGCATGGCGGTATTCTGGACCGCTTTGACAGCGTGATGTTCATTGCGCCCTTCGTGACCATGGTGATCATTGCAGTCTTCTATCACTGATTTCAGGAGGAAGCTATTTATGTCGAAAAAAATTACTCTTCTGGGCTCTACCGGCTCCATCGGTACCCAGAGCCTTGACGTGATCCGGGCACAGGGCTATGAGGTCTACGGCCTTTCTGCCCACAGCCACGTCGATAAAATTCTGGAGCAGATCGAGGAATTTCACCCCAAATATGTCTGTATGACCAACCCCGATGCCGCAGCAAAGCTGGACGCCGCTCTGGCAGGCCGTGCCAATGCCCCCAAGCTTCTGACCGGCCCCGAAGGCCTGAAGGAGCTGGCAAGCCTGGACGGCCCCGATGTGGTGCTGAACAGTGTGGTGGGCATCGCCGGTCTGGGCGCAAGTCTCTGCGCCATTGAGAGCGGCCATGATCTGGCCCTTGCCAATAAGGAGAGTCTGGTCACCGGCGGCCATCTGGTCACGCAGGCTGTGGCAAAGCACGGCGTGAAGCTGCTGCCGGTGGACAGCGAGCACTCCGCTATCTTCCAGTGCCTGCAGGACAAGGAGAGCTCAAAGAGCCTGACCAAGATCCTGCTGACCGCTTCCGGCGGCCCCTTCTTCGGGATGAAGACGGAGGAGCTGCGGGGCAAGACCAAGGCAGATGCCCTCAAGCACCCCAACTGGAACATGGGTGCCAAGATCACCATCGATTCCGCTACCCTGATGAACAAGGGTCTGGAGCTCATTGAGGCAGTCTGGCTTTTCGGCCTGCCTCCGGAAAAAATTCAGATCGTGGTCCAGCGGCAGAGCATCGTCCACTCGGCAGTGCAGTACAGCGACAACTCCATCATTGCACAGCTGGGTGTGCCCGATATGCGCATCCCCATCCAGTATGCCCTGACCTACCCGGCCCGTGTGCCCGGCGTGGTGCCGGAGCTGGATTTCACCACCCTGAAACTGCTGACCTTCGATGTGGCCGACGAAGAGACCTTCCGGTGCCTTGCCGCCTGCAAAAAGGCCATCAAGAAGGGCGGTCTGGGCCCCTGCGCTGCTAACGGTGCAAACGAGGAGGCAGTCAAGCTCTTCCTCGAGGATAAGATCGGCTTTTTGGATATTGGCCGGTTGGTGGAGGCTGTGGTGGACAGTGACAGCTTTGGTGGCGATTACACGCTGGCCGATGTCTATGAGTGTGACCGGATGGCCCGTGAATTCGTGAGGGCTCACCTGTGAGTCTGATCATCACTCTGGTTGCGGCAATTCTGATTTTTGGCTTGGTCATTGCGATCCATGAGTTCGGCCACTTTACGGTGGCAAAGCTCTGCGGCGTGCAGGTCAATGAATTCTCCATCGGCATGGGCCCTGCGCTTTGGAAAACCACCCGCAAGGGCACGCAATACACCCTCAGGCTTCTGCCGGTGGGCGGCTATGTGGCTTTGGAAGGGGAAGAAAGCCCGGAGAGCCAGCAGTGGGAGGACGAGGATGCTCCGGACGGTTCATCATCGGAAGAAGCGTCTGCCCCCTCAGACCCGGAACCGGAGGAGAAGCCGGAAGGCCGGCCTCTGAATGAAGCCCCCGTCTGGCAGCGGATGCTGGTGATGGCGGCGGGTGCCTTCATGAACTTCGTGCTGGGCTTTGTGCTCCTGCTGGTTTTGATCACGGCCCGGAATGAGCCCATCACCAGCCGGGTAATCTACGAAGTCAAGGAAGGGGCCCTCTGCGGTCAGACCGGCCTGCAGGCCGGGGACGAGGTGCTGGCGGTGAATGGCCGCCGGTGCTTTGTGGCCAATGATATGGTCTACGAATTGATGCGCACCGAAAGCTATCAGGCTGATTTCACCGTCAAGCGGGACGGCAAAAAGGTGGAGTTGAAGGGCGTGCAGTTCGATACCTGGCAGGATGAAGAGGGCAAGACCCATATGAGCCTTGGTTTTACGGTCTACGGCATCAAAAAAACGCCCCTCAACGTCTTAAAAGAAGCCGGAAACAGCGTGCTCTATTACGGACGGATCATCTTTACCTCCCTGCTGGACCTGATGCGGGGCCGGGAGAGCATCAATGACCTGTCCGGCCCGGTGGGCATCGTCACCGCCATCGGGCAGGCGGCCAGCTATGGCTGGGAGGACCTGCTGGAACTGGTGGTGCTCATTACCATCAATCTGGGCGTGTTCAACCTGCTGCCGCTTCCCGCACTGGACGGCGGCAAGATCTTCTTCCTCCTCATAGAGGGGATCACCGGCCATGCAGTGCCGGAAAAACTTCAGACCGGCCTGACCGTTGCAGCTTTTGCGCTCCTCTTCGGCCTGATGATCTTTGCAACATACAATGATGTGCTTCGGCTCATTACCGGGGCCATGGGATAAGATTCGGAAAGGACAACTACCATGCGGCAGCTCAAACGAGAAGTAAAAATCGGGAATGTGACCATCGGCGGCAACAACCCCATTGCCGTTCAGACCATGCTGAATGTTCCGGTGGAGGATATCGAGGGCAATGTGGCACAGGCAAAACGCTGCGAGGCAGCGGGCTGCCAGATCCTGCGGGTCACCTGCCCCAGTGCAGCAGATGCCAAGTGCATCGAGGCCGTCAAGAACGCCGTCAACATTCCCATCGTGGCGGACATCCATTTTGACTACAAGGCAGCTCTGGCCTGCGCCGATGTGGGTGTGGATAAGATCCGCATCAACCCGGGCAACATCGGCGACGATGACCGGGTCAAGGCGGTGGTTCAGGCCTGCCAGCAGAAAAATATCCCCATCCGGATCGGCGTCAACGGCGGCAGTCTGGAAAAGCATATTCTGGCAAAGTACGGTGCACCGGTGCCCGAGGCTATGGTGGAAAGTGCCCTGTATCATGTCCATCTTCTGGAAAAATTTGATTTCAACAACATTGTTATTTCCATCAAGAACTCCAATGTGCCCCGCATGATGGAAGCTTACCGTCAGCTGAGTGCCGTCACCGATTACCCTCTCCATGTGGGTGTGACCGAAGCGGGCACTTACCAGATGGGTCTGCTGAAATCCGGCATGGGCATCGGCGGGATGCTGCTGGAAGGCATCGGCGATACCATCCGCGTTTCGCTGGCCGCAGAGCCCGAGAAGGAAGTGGAAGCCGGTTACAACATCCTGCGTGCTGTGGGCTTCCCGGTGGCAGGTCCCGAGGTCATTACCTGCCCCACCTGCGGACGGACTCAGTATCCCTGCACGGAGATCGCCAATGAGGTGGAAAAGCGGCTGCAGGGCTACAAAAAGTCCATCAAGGTGGCCGTGATGGGCTGTGTGGTCAACGGTCCCGGTGAGGCCCGGGAGGCTGATATCGGCATTGCCGGAGGTAAGGGCGAGGCCGTGCTGTTCATCCACGGTAAGCCCGTCAAGAAATTGACCGGTGATAACATCCTTGACCAGTTCATGGATGAGATCTACAAGATTTAATCTGCCGCTCGGTTGGATCTGTTCAATAACGCTGCTGCGCTCTTTTAAAAAGGGGCGCAGCAGTTTGTGCTGTCATTACAAAAAAGGAGTACCATTTGTGAAACCACTTGTATCCCAGCTGTGGCCGCAGTTTATGG
>CALDNF010000060.1 GCA_937917475.1 uncultured Faecalibacterium sp. | reverse complement strand
CCAGAAGGTTGTCGTTGAAGGTGGTGTTCAGCAGGTCGGCCGAGCGGACGAGGATGCCGTCCGGGGCATCGGTGTCCACGGCGACGTCAAACTGATTCTTGGGCAGCTTTGCCAGACCCACTGGGCTGATGGCGTTTAACGTTTTGATGGTGTACATAGTTAATATCCCTTCTATGATACAGGAACCCTCTCAGTCACGGCTTCCGCCGTGCCAGCTCTCCCGAAGGGCGAGCTTTATGAGCGATTCGCTGAAGTGATCCTTTTATAAAAAGCTCCCCTTTCGGGGGAGCTGCCGAACGAAGTGAGGCTGAGAGGGTTTTACGCATTCTCTTTGCGGAACTTCTCCATGAAGTCCACCAGCTTATCCACGCCCTCGGCAGGCATGGCGTTGTAGATGGAAGCACGCATACCGCCCACCAGACGGTGACCCTTCAGGTTCACAAAACCGGCCTCTGCAGCCTCTGCGCAGAACTTCTTGTCCAGATCCGCGTTCGGGCTGGTGAAAGTGACGTTCATCGTGCTGCGGTAACGGTGCTCAACGGGGTTGTTGAAGAAGTCCTGACCGTCCAGATAATCATACAGCACCTTGGCCTTGGCTTCATTGATCTTCTGCATGTTTTCCAGGCCGCCGATGTCGTTTTCCAGATACTTGAGCACCAGACCGGTCATGTAGATGCACCAGCACGGCGGAGTGTTGTACATGCTGTCCTTGTTCAGCAGGGTGGTGTAGTTCATCATGGTGGGCACGTTGTCCGCCGCATGGCCCAGCAGGTCGTCCCGCACGATGGCAATGGCCATGCCGGCGGGAGCAACGTTCTTCTGCACACCGAAGTAGATGCAGCCGTACTTGGTCACATCCACCGGCTTGGAGAGGATCATGGAGCTCATATCCGCCACCAGCGGCACACCCTCCACCTGCGGCACATCCACATACTGGGTGCCGAAGATGGTGTTGTTCTGGCAGATGTGGATGTAGCTGGCATCCTTATCGTAATCGATGGCGTTCACATCCGGAATGTAGGTAAAGTTTCTGTCCTTGCTGGACGCCACGATCTTTGCCTCACCGAACTTGGCGGCTTCCTTGGCAGCCAGATTGGAGAAGTTGCCGGTGACGATGTAATCTGCCTTGCCGGTGGTCATGAAGTTCAGGGGCACCATGGCAAACTGCTGGGTCGCACCGCCCTGAAAGAAGCCCACCTTATAATTGTCGGGGATGTTCATCACCCGGCGGAGGGAAGCTTCGGTCTCCTTGATAATCTCATCGAACCACTTGCTGCGGTGGCTCATCTCCATGACGCTCTGGCCGCTGTCGCCATATTCCAAAAGCTCTGCCTGTGCCTGCTTGAGGACTTTCTCGGGCAGCATGCTGGGGCCTGCGCTGAAATTATATACTCGTGCCATACTCAGACTCTCCTTTTCCCTCGGGCCGCCCTCTTCACCGGCGGCGTTGTGTTGTGGAACTGTCCGTAGTATAATGGTTTTGACAGGGCAAAAACAAGAGCATCCTTGCACAAACTTGGCCCCGCCGTCCGGGAACCGATGCCACAAAGCGCACAAATGTTCTTTGTCCAAGGACATTTTCAGAGACAAGTGTAAAAAATCCAGTTTTCTCCTGAAATCATCGTAGATTTTCCTCTTGCGGAATGGGGTGAGATCTGGTATTCTTAGAGTATCAGAGACAAATGTAAAATCATTTTTTGAAAGGAGAGAGACGGATGTACGGACTTTCGGATGCGCTCAGACCCCTTTCAGCGGCCGAAGAGCAGGTCATGCTGGCGGTCTGGGCCTGCCGCCCGCCCGCTTCCCGCCGGGACATCAGCGAAAAACTGGCCGAGACCGGCTGGAAAGCCGCCACCGTCCTGAATTTTCTTTATCGGCTGGAAGCGAAAGGCTGGGTGAAGAGCGGCAAGGATCAGAACCGGAACACCTATACCCCCACCGTTACCCGCCGGGCCTATGGCGTGTGGAGTATGCGCCAGCGGCTGGACACCCTCTTTGACGGCAGCCTTGCCGAGGCCGTCCGGGCCCTTGTCAGCGAGAGCGGTTTCGGGCAGAGCGAGTTGGAACAGGCCATGGCCGTTCTCGCCGAAAAACACGCCGAAGCCGAGGAGTATGATCTGTATGACCCTTACGGATAACGAAACAGCATCGTGATCTTTCAGGATTTATCAAGTCCCGCATGGGATGGAGGATATCAAATGAACTGCAAACTGCGTGCCAAAAACTGCGGCGGCTGTCCGCTGCTGGAAACCGAATACCCCGAACAGCTGAAACAGAAGGAAGCCGCTGTCCGGAAGCTGCTGAGCAAATACGGCCCGGTGCACCCCATCCGGGGGATGGCGGAACCGTTTCATTACCGCAATAAGGTGATCTCCACCTTCGCTCCCGGATACGGCGGAAAGCTCACTTCCGGCATCTACGCCGCCCGCACCCACAAGGTGCTGCCGGTGGAGCACTGCCTGCTTCAGGACGAGGTTCTGGATACCGTCATGGATGCGGTGCGCTGTGCTGCCAACGCCTGCCACTACCAGCCCTTCCACGAGGATAAGGGCACCGGCCTGCTCCGCCACTGTCTGCTCCGCCGGGGCGTTGCCACCGGGCAGGTCATGGTGGTGCTGGTCACCGCTCAGCCGGTGCTGCCGGGAGCCAAAAACTTCGTCCGGGGCCTGCTGACCGAAGCCGAAAAGCGCAGCGTTCCCATCACCACCGTGGTCCAGAACTACAACCCCCGCAAGACCAGCGTCGTGCTGGGCGAGGAGGAAAAGGTGCTCTACGGCAAGGGATTCATCCTTGACACCCTCTGCGGCAAGACCTACGCCCTGAGCCCCCGCAGCTTCTATCAGGTCAACCCCATCCAGACCGCCGTCCTCTACGGCCTTGCGGTGGACGCCGCAAAGCTCACCGGAAAAGAGACGGTTCTGGATGCCTACTGCGGCATCGGCACCATCGGTCTGACCGCCGCCGACAAGGCCAGACAGGTGGTGGGCGTAGAGCTCAACCGGGATGCCGTGCACGATGCCATTGGCAATGCCCGCCACAACGGCGCAAAAAATGCACGGTTCTACGCTGCCGACGCCACTGCATGGATCCGGGATGCCGCAGCCGCCGGGCAGAAGGCCGATGTGATCTTCATGGACCCGCCCCGGGAGGGCTCGACCCCTGAGTTCATCGAAAGTGTCGTCCGGATGGCTCCGAAACGAGTTGTCTACGTCAGCTGCAATCCCGAGACTATGGCCCGGGACCTCGCCCTCCTGACAAAGCTTGGCTACCGTGCCGAGGGCTTCACCCCGGTGGATATGTTCCCCCATACCGATCATTGTGAAGTGGTCGGTTCCCTGACCCGCAAATAAAACACAGCACCCCCGGCAGACCTTCCGTTTGGAAGCATCTGCCGGGGGGTGTTTCAGGATGAAATATCTATACCAGCGTTAATTATTCAGCAAACAGCGGGGTGGACAGGTAGCGGTCGCCGGTATCGGGCAGCAGAACGACGATGTTCTTGCCCGCATACTCGGGACGCTTTGCCAGCTGCAGGGCAGCCCAGACAGCGGCACCGGAGGAGATACCCACCAGCACGCCTTCCTTGTGGCCGACCAGACGGCCGGTTGCAAAAGCATCTTCGTTGGTGACGGGGATGATCTCATCGTAGACCTTGGTATCCAGCACATCGGGGACAAAACCTGCGCCAATGCCCTGAATCTTATGTGCGCCTGCAGTGCCCTTGCTCAGGACCGGAGAGGTGGCCGGCTCGACGGCGACGACCTTGACATCGGGATTCTTGCTCTTGAGGTACTGGCCCACGCCGGTGATGGTGCCGCCGGTGCCGACACCTGCCACAAAGACATCCACCTTACCATCGGTATCCTCCCAGATCTCGGGGCCGGTGGTGGCGAAGTGAGCCTTGGGGTTGGCGGGGTTGACGAACTGGCCGGGAATGAAGGAATTCGGGATCTCCTTTGCCAGCTCATCGGCCTTGGCAATGGCACCCTTCATGCCCTTGGCACCCTCGCTCAGCACCAGCTCGGCACCGTAAG
>CALDNF010000059.1 GCA_937917475.1 uncultured Faecalibacterium sp. | reverse complement strand
TCAGCCACGCCGATGACCGTAGTCTGGTTGTGCTGGTAGAAAAGCTTTTCGATGGCAAGCACTTCCGGCTTTGTCCGCTCGATGACTTCTTTTACACCGGTATACACCTCGTCGAGCCGCCGCTCAAACGGCACCCCTGCGTCGGTGCACACAGCTCCGAAATCCACCGGTGCAAAGCGGTTTCCCGCATAATCCACCACGCCCCATCCCACGATGGCATAGCCCGGGTCAATGCCCAATACTCTCATCTTCCGATACCTTTCCTATTGTAATCATCTTATTATAGCACAGTGCAGAAAAAGGGGCAATTGAAAAACTACGGAGATTTTTTCAAAAAAGGCTTGATTTTTGGGCAAAGGTGTGATATCATTATTGAGCTGACCTCAGCAAAACAGAATATGGACGGTTAGCTCAGCTGGTAGAGCATCTGCTTGACGTGCAGGAGGTCACAGGTTCGAGTCCTGTACCGTCCACCAAACAGTTTGTACCCGAACCCATTCTTTACGAAAAGAGTTCGGGTATTTTTTTATTGACTCCTGTTCTTGCGAAACAGCAAAAGATCCCCATGTCTGCACCATACGATGTTGACATGGGGATCTTTCTTTATCTCAGAGCACACCGAAGCAGACCAGCCCCAGCACTGCCGCAACGCCAATGACTTTCGGCACGCTCATTTTGCGTTTGCGCAGAAGGTAGAAGCAGACCACGCCAATGCCGATGGCCAGCGGGTCCACCCAGCCGGAATCCGCCACATAGTTCTGCATACTCAGGCTCACCAGCACCTGCACGATCATGCCGATGCAGATGGGCTTGACGAACATCATGATGTAGCCCATGACCTTGCTTTCCCGGAACTTATGAAAGAAGATCGCTGCTGCCAGCGTCAGAGTCAGGGTAGGGCAGAGCACACCCAGCACCGCCGCCGCACCGCCGATCATGCCTGCGGTCTTGGTACCTGCAAAGGTGGCGCAGTTGACCCCCAGAGAGCCCGGGGTCATCTCGGCGATTGCAATGAGGTTGGACAGGTCCGCCTGATTCATCCAGCCGTGGGAGGACATCTCTTCCATGATGAGGGGGATCATGGATGTTCCGCCAAAACTGGTGAAGCCGATCTTGGCAAAGGCTACGAACAGTTGGATCAGCGTTTTGATCTCAGCCACGCTCTTTCACCCCCATCCAGACAAGGCTTGCCAGTGCGCCCGCCACGATCAGCACCAGATTGCTGATGTTCGTAAAAGCACAGGCACAGAACGCCCCGATGCAGAGCACCACGGCCAGTTTTGTTTTCAGCGTCTCTTTGCCCAGACTGATGGCCGCCCCGCCGATGATGGGCACCACAGCGCACTGCACGCCCCGCAGAGCCGCCCAGACCCAATAGTTCGACTTGATCAGGTCATAAATGGCCGTCACCGCCGTCAGCACCACCACTGCCGGAAGACAGAGCCCGATGGCACAGGCAATACCGCCCAACGGCCCCGCCATCTGATAGCCGAAGAGCATGGTGATATTCACCACCATGATACCCGGCAGGCTTTTGCCCACGGCGATCAGCTCCATCAGGTCACTTTTGGTGATCCACTGCCGCTCATCCACAAAATCCTGCTCCATCTGCGCAACAATACTCCACCCACTGCCAAAGGTAAAGGCACCGATCTTGATCAGGTGCAGGAACAGGAACCACACCATCCGGGCTCCTGTCGGACGCTGAGCAGACTGCACTGTTTTTTTCTCTTCCATTCTGTTTCCTCCTATCCTTCCCTTATAGAGTACCACATCCCATCTTTGCTGACAAATGGCGAATTTTTCTCAATATCCATAAATTTTTGTTATCGCTCATTCCAGAAGTTCATGCCTCATCCGGATGCAGCCAGTTTCCCTTCCAGGCATAAAGTGCCATCAGCACTGCACCCAATGCCCAGGACACCGGATAGAGGACGAACACACCGTCGATGCTATGGAAGAAGGGCAGGACAAACTGAATCCACACCACCCGGAACAGGCAGAGGGAAACCAACAATACCACCATGGGAGGAACGCTGTTTCCCGTGCCCCGCACCGCCCCCGCAAGGCCGTGGAGGATGGCAAGCAGAAAGTAGAAGGGACAGAAATAGTGAATCGCCGTAGTGCCAAAGGCCACCACCGCATCCTCATTGGTAAACAGCCGCATGATGGGCGTCTGGAACAGCAGCAGCAGAGCACCGGTGACAAGAGTATAGGCCACGCCCATGGCAAGGGTGACCCACATTCCCCGCTTGACCCGGTCAATGCGTCCTGCGCCATAGTTCTGGCCCACAAAAGTGGTGGCCGCCATGCTGAAGCTTGTCACCGGCAGGATATTGAAGCCATCGATCTTCATGTAGGCCGCAAAGCCAGCCATGGCGGTGGCTCCGTAGCCGTTGACACTGGACTGGACCAGCACATTGGAGAAGGAGATGACCATGTTCTGGATGCCGGTGGGCAGGCCGATCCGGATGATGCGGGCCGCCATCTTCCGGTGGATGCGGATGGCCCGCATCGTTACCCGGTAATCCGCCTGCACCCGGGTCAGGAAGCGGAGGGAGAGCACGCAGGATACCAGCTGGCTGATGTCCGTGGCAAGGGCAGCGCCCTCGACGCC
>CALDNF010000058.1 GCA_937917475.1 uncultured Faecalibacterium sp. | reverse complement strand
TTTGCGGTACCTGCCCTCTGTTTTCTATTACTTACGCAGACCCAGGGTTGCGATCAGAGCACGGTAACGCTCGATGTCCTTCTTCTGGAGGTAGGCCAGCAGATTGCGGCGGCGGCCAACCATCTTCATCAGACCACGGCGGCTGTGGTGATCGTTCGGGTTCTTCTTCAGGTGCTCATTCAGCTCGTTGATGTGAGCGGTCAGCAGAGCGACCTGAACCTCGGGGGAGCCAGTGTCCTTCTCGGTCAGAGCGACTTTGGCCATAACTTCCTGCTTGTTCATAGTAACAGTACCTCTTTATTAAAATTTATTTGCCGGCAGAACAGCAGCGGGAAAACGGTACTCCCAAAAGAGGGCATACTCCCAGCCCCGTACTGCGGTAACAGTGTCAGTATACCAGAAACCAACGTAAAAAGCAAGAAAAATTTTTGTACTGTTGCAATCTTTTAAGGGGCTGTTATACTTGTATAAAATAGGAGGTCTCCCATGAACAACAAATTTTCCCGCCGCAGCTTTTTAAAGGGCGGCGTTGCCACGGCGGCAGCTGCTGCTCTCTCCCCTGCTGCCCGGGCCGCAGGGCCGGAAGAAGAAAACCAGCCCGCCATCTCCTCTCTCTGCTTCACCCGTTCCGGCCCGGTGCAAGGCATACAGCAGGGAGAGCATCTGGTCTGGTACGGCATCCCCTACGCTGCCCCGCCGGTGGGCGAAGCCCGCTGGAAGGCCCCGCAGGACCCCGCCGGGTGGGCCGAGCCGCTGGACTGCACCGCCCCGGCCCCGGACGCTTACCAGTTCAACCGCTGCCCCATGGGCTCCGAGGACTGCCTGCGTCTGGATGTTTATTCCGTCCCTGCCGCCCATGCCCGCCCGGTGCTGGTCTATCTCCACGGCGGCAACAACCAGACCGGCAGTTCTCAGTCTCTGCCGGGCGGGGACCTTGTGGAGAAGGCGGGCTGCGTTTTTGTCTCTCTGAGTTTCCGGCTTGGGCTCTTTGGCTTCAACTGCCTGCCCGCCCTCTGCCCCACGGAAGAGGACACCGGCAGCTTCACCCTGCTGGACATTGCCAAAGCATTGGATTGGGTGCATGACAACATCGCTGCCTTTGGCGGCGACCCGGACAACATCACCCTCTCCGGCTTTTCTGCCGGAGGGCGGGACGTGATGGCCTGCCTTGCCAGCCCGCTGTTTGCCGACCGGTTCCAGAAAGCCATCTCGTTTTCCGGCGGCATTACCCTGACGGACGAAGCCGCTTCGGCCCGGCAGATCGCCGCTGCCCTTGCTCCATTGGCCGTGGAGGACGGCTGCTGCCCTGAGGAATCTGCCGCCTTTGACTGGCTGCTCACCCCGGGCTCTGATGTCCGCAGCTGGCTGTACGGCCTTTCCTCTGCCCGGCTCTGTGCCCAAATGACCCATGCTGCCATCCGGATGAGCGGGTTCCCCCACCTCTATACCGACGGCGTTGTACTGCCCAAAGAAGGCTTTTCTGCCGCAGACCTCAACAAAGTTCCCCTCCTGCTCCTCACCGGTACAACGGAATTCAGCAGCTTTGCTCTCTCAGACCCCTTCTTCACGGAGAACACCGCCGGAGCCTGCTCCGATGCCGAACTTTCTGCCGCAAAGCAGTTTGCCATCCGGCATGGCTCTGCGTTCTATGCCCGGTTCAACGGCGAAGCCAGTGCCGAAGCCGTGACCGCAAAATCCGATGCACCGGTCTGGCTCTGTCAGGTGGAATACGGTTCCGACAACAGCCGCACTCCGCTGCCGCCGCTGGGCTCCTTCCACGGCATTTTTGTTCCCATGCTCTCGGCTGAAAATCCGTTTTCCTCCCTTACCGACTTCACCGCAAAGGGCTATCAGGCCATGGCAGAGCAGTTCATCACGTATCTCAAAAACTTTCTGGCCTGCGGCGTCCCCAACGGCTCCGGGCTCCCGAATCCGCTGTCCGGCCTGCCCCGCTGGGAACGCTGGGTTCCGGAAAAACGCAGTACGATGGTGCTGGATGCCGATGCTTCCGTCGCCCATTCTGCCTGCCGGGAAGTTTCCACCACGGATGCGGCCCTGCTTGCGGCCATGGATGCAGACGCCAGCCTTTCCGCTGAGCTGAAAACTGCCGTCATCCGGAATGTTCTGAACGGACGCTGGTTCAGCGGACCCATCGACGAACACTATGGAAACCCGAGTCTCTGGAAATAAACATCCACAAAACAGAAAATCCCCCGAAGCGAAGCATCTGCCTCGTTGTCGGGGGATTTTTTGTGCTTTATTTCTTGAAGTACTCCTGCGCACGCTCTGCCGCATGGTTGATGCAGTCACGGAGCTCATCGAGGGAGTCAAACTTCTTGCTGGGACTCAGGTAGGCATGGAATTCCACCACCGGGTCGGTACCGTAGAGATCACCGGAAAAACCGGGGATAAAGGTCTCGCAGGTCACCTTGGACACATCGTCATTGACAGTGGGCCGGGTGCCCAGACCGGTGGCCGAGGGATACCATTTGTCCCCGATCTTTGTCCGGGTGATATAGATGCCGAACCGGGGCAGCTGGAACCCCTGCGGGTAGAGCTGGTTGATGGTGGGCACCCCCAGCGTCCGGCCCAACCCCTGGCCATGGTGGACGGCAAACCGGATGGCATAGGGCATTCCCAGCATGGCGTTGGCCGCCGGGATGTCGCCGCCTTCCAGAGCCGTCCGGATGCGGGTGGAAGAGACCGGCTTTTCCTCAAACTGCGCCATGGGCACCACCACTACTTCCACGCCCAGCGGGGCGCAGAGCCTGCGCAGCATCTCAGGATTACCTGCCGCCTTTGCGCCAAAGGTGAAGTTTTCACCGCAGAAGAGGGCCCGGGCTTTGCAGTCCTTTACGATGCCCAGCACGAACTGCTCGGGCGTCATGGCCTTGATCTCCTCAAAATCAGGGCAGAGGTAATGCTCTACCCCAAGGCTTGCAATCAGGGCATGCTTGTCCTCAGTGGAGAGAAGACGCTTGCCCTTCATTTTATTTTCGGTCGGCAGCCGGAAGGTAAACACTGCCGGAGCAGCACCGTGGGCATGGGCCCAGGCAACAGCTCCCTCAATGACGGCCCGGTGGCCGATGTGGATGCCGTCGAAGAATCCCATCGCAACGGCAGTGCCGTCTGCCCCGCCCAGCCCAAGCGGGGCGAGTTGTGAATAGATCTGCATTGGCATAGTTCCTTTTTTCAATTTCGTTCCACGAACAGCTTTTCGACCCGGAGAACGCCTTCGGTGACCTTTGCCAAACCAAGGAAGCTGCCCTCGGCGTTCCGCACCCGGTAGCGTCCATCTGCTGCCGGGTAGCGGCTGGTGGGGCAGCCATTGTAGAGATGCTGTTCCACCCGGCTATCCACGGTCAGAAGGGGCAGGGATGCAAAGACGCTTTCCACCGGGAGCATCAATGCTTCCAACGCTTCCGGGCCTGCGTCCTTTGCGGCCTGAATCTCTTCCAGCGTATGGGCATCAGCCTCGGTGTAGACGCCTGCCGCCACCCGGCGGAGAGCACTCATGGTGCCCTTCTGGCCAAGTGCCGCTGCAATGTCCTCCAGCAGGACCCGGATATAGGTTCCCTTGGAGCAGCGAACCGTCAGCTCGTACTCATGTTCCGCCGGGTGTCCGCCATACTCGATGCTCAGGATCTCGATGGGCCGTGCCTTCCGCTCCACTTCGACACCCTGCCGGGCCATCTTGTAGAGGGGCTGGCCATTGATTTTGACCGCCGAGTACATGGGCGGCACCTGCATCTGGGGCCCCACAAACCGGGGCAGGATGGCTTTGACCTCTTCCTCCCCCACCGTCACCGGGGCAGATTCCAGTACCGTACCGGTGATATCGCCGGTATCGGTACGCTGTCCCAGCCGGAGGGTAGCACGGTACGCCTTGGTGTGATCCAGCTGCAGGTCTACAGCCTTGCTGGCCCCGCCGCAGAACACCGGCAGAACGCCGGTGGCCATGGGATCCAGCGTACCGCTGTGGCCCAGCTTCCGGGTGCCGAGGATGCCCCGCAGCTTTGCGATGACGTCAAAACTGGTCCAGTCGGTGGGCTTATCCACGATGAGTATTCCCTGCATCAGCCTTCCTCCTGTGCTGCATCCCGCAAAGCGTTCAGCTCTGCTTCCACCTCGGCAAGGATCGCATTTTTGGCGTTGTCCAGATTGCCCAGCAGCTCACAGCCCGCAGCCCGATTGTGGCCGCCGCCGCCCAGACGGCGGGCGATGGCACAGGCATCCACACCCTTTGCGGTGCGGACACTGATCCGGTAGCTGCCGCCGGGCTGCTGACGGAGGGTCAGGCCCACCTGCACCCCTTCGATGCTGATGGGCAGGCTGGTCAATTCTTCCAGATCCGCCGGGTCCACGCCGCTGGCTTCGATCTCGTCCCGTGTCAGGTAAATAAGGGCGCAGCGGCCGTCCAGATGATATTCCAGATGGTTGCGGGCGATCCGCTCCGCCTCCATCCGCTGCCGGGGCTTGGTTTCGAACAGAAGGGTGTTCAGCTCTTCCAGATCCGCACCGGCCTCGATGAGCTTTGCTGCAATGAGATGGGTCTTTGCCGTGGTGGAAGAAAACCGGAAGCAGCCGGTGTCCGTGGACAGACCGGTGTAAAGGCAGTTGGCGATCTGCCGGGTCAGCTCCACGCCCATGGCAAGGATCACATCGTACAGCAGTTCCGCCGCAGCCGCCGCATGGCCGTCCAGCAGAGTAAAATCCGCATAGCCGGTGTTGCCCGCATGATGGTCGATGCAGAGATCGACATGGCGGGTATACCGGGGCATCCCGTTGTTTTCTCCAAACAGCTGGATGCTTGCCACATCCACAGCCACAACGGTCCGGGGCTCAAAGTCCCCCTTGAACATCCGGGCTGCTGTGCAGCCGTACCGATGGGGAATGGGGTCGGAGCAGAGCACCGCCGCATTTTTGTCCAGAGCTTCCAGTGCATAACAGAGTGCACTGGCACAGCCCACGGTATCCCCATCCGGGTTTTTGTGGCACAGGATCAGAATATCCTCCGCAGCACAGAGCCGGTCGGCCATCTGCTGCACGTTCAGTTGTTCTGTCATCCCAAGATCAATCCTTTCCGCAGAGCTGGTCAGTCGTTTTCGCTCTCCTGTGCATCGGAGTTGCCGTTCACGTTCAGCTCACGGAGCAGCTGGTTGATGTGGGCAGCGTAAGCTGCGCCGTCATCCTCTACAAAGATGAACCGGGGTGCTTTGCGGATGTGCATTTTCTTGCTGACCTCGGTGCGCACATGGCCCGCCGCACGGTTCAACG
>CALDNF010000057.1 GCA_937917475.1 uncultured Faecalibacterium sp. | reverse complement strand
CTGTGGCTGGACGGCGTGGAGAAGAAGTACGTCGAGGAAGTCGGCAGCATGAACATCATGTTCAAGATCGACGGCAAGGTTTACACCGCTGCCACCGTGGGCACCGTTCTGCCCGGCGTCACCCGCCGCAGCTGCATCGAGCTGCTGAAGGATTGGGGCTATGAGGTCGTTGAGGGCAAGCTGGCCATTGCCGACATCATGCAGGCTGCCCGGGACGGCAAGCTGGAAGAGGTCTTTGGCACCGGCACCGCTGCCGTGGTCTCTCCCGTCAAGGAGCTGGTCTGGAAGGGTGAGCACGCCTACATCGGCGACGGCAAGATTGGCCCTGTGACCCAGAAGCTGTATGACACCATGACCGGTATGCAGTGGGGCAAGATCCCCGACACCAAGGGCTGGATCGTCCCGGTGGAAAAGAAGTATTGATCTTCGCTTTTTGTTCAGAATTGCTTGCAGACGCCGCCGGGCCAAACACCGGGCGGCGTTTGCTGTATCATGACCTCTCAGGTTCTTTTTGCTCCCGCTGTCTGTACAGGCCCGATTTTTGCAGCATAGCAGCCCCTTTCTGTTCAGGTTGGCAATTGCAATTCCCGAGGGATGGTGTTAGTATAAACACAGAGTATGAGGATTGAGAGGGAACAGGAATGATCGAAAAATGGACCGTGAATTATCCGGCCGTGGGCGGCATGGAGGAGCGCAGAGCGTACGTCTATCTTCCCACCATGTACGAGCGGGAGCCTGACCGTCGGTTCCCGGTGCTGTATATGTTCGACGGCCAGAACGTGTTTTTTGACGAGGACGCCACCTTTGGCAAGAGCTGGGGGATGGCCGACTATCTGGATTACACCGACACCCCCATCATCGTTGCGGCGGTGGAGTGCAATTCCGGGGCCAACAACGAGCGTCTGGTGGAGTATTCGCCTTACCGCTTTGATGATAAGCAGTACGGCCACTTTGACGGCAAGGGCCGGGAAACACTGGACTGGTACATCCGCCAGTTCAAGCCCTTGATCGACAGCAACTTCCGCACCCTGCCGGACCGTGCCCACACCTTCATCGGGGGCAGTTCCATGGGCGGGCTGATGAGCCTGTACGCCCTGCTGAGCTATAACGATGTGTTCGGGCGGGCTGCGGCCCTGTCGCCCTCCATCTGGGTGGCTCCGGAAGCCCTGATGCAGCTGACCGCCCGCACCAAGCTGGCCTCCGGCACCGTCCTCTACATGGATTACGGTTCCAAGGAGATGGGCAACCATGAGGGGATGCGGAAAGGCTTCGGCGAGATGTGCAGCAAGATCTTTGCCCGGGGCATCAACCTGACCGCCCGGGTGGTGCCCGGCGGCACCCACAGCGAGGCCAGCTGGGAAAAACAGCTGCCGTTCGTGTTCCACACCCTGATGTATGGGCTGACGGAATAACAGAGCACTGAGTTCCCCCACAAGGGAGGAGGAAAAGCATATGGAAACGCAGTATTTTAAGGACTACAGTCCGGCTCTGGGCCGGGAGATGGAGTGCAAGGTCTACGGCCATGCAGGCCGCCCCATGCTGTTCATTCCCTGTCAGGATGGACGGTTCTTCGACTTTGAAGACTTCCACATGGCGGGCACACTGGCTCCGTGGATCGAGTCCGGCCAGCTGATGGTCATCTCCATCGACACACTGGACAAGGAGACCTGGTCTGATGCAAACGGTGACCCCTATTGGCGGATCCGCCGTTACGAGCAGTGGCTCCGGTACATTACGGACGAAGCTGTGCCCAAGATCCAGCAGATCGCCCGGGAGCGCAACGGCTGGGACAGCAATCCCGGCGTCATCGCCTTTGGATGCAGTCTGGGTGCCACCCACGCCGTCAACCTGTATCTCCGCCATCCGGATATGTTTGACGGCTGCCTTGCCCTCAGCGGCATCTACACCACCCGCTACGGCTTCGGCGACTACATGGACGATGTGGTCTATATGAACTCGCCGGTGGACTATATGTCCAATCTGCCCGCAGACCACCCCTATATGGAGCTCTACCGCCGGAAGAAGGCAGTCATCTGCTGCGGCCGGGGCCCCTGGGAGCAGCCGGAGACCACCGAGCGTCTCAAGCAGATCTTTGCGGAAAAGAACATCCCTATCTGGGTGGACCTTTGGGGTACCGATGTGGCCCATGACTGGGACTGGTGGTATAAGCAGGTCGTTTACTTTATGCCCTATCTGATGCAGTGAGGAATGAAAAACTATGAGCAACTTTATCTTTTTATCCCCCAATTTCCCGACGAACTACTGGCAGTTCTGCCGTGAGCTGAAAAACAACGGCATGAACGTTCTGGGCATCGGCGATCAGCCTTACGATGAACTGAAGCCGGAACTGAAAGAGAGCCTGAACGAATATTACAAGGTGGGCAGTCTGGAAAACTACGATGAAGTCTACCGCGCTGTGGCCTTCTTTGCCTTCAAGTACGGCAAGATCGACTGGCTGGAATCCAACAACGAGTACTGGCTGGAGCGGGATGCGGCCCTCCGCACCGATTTCCATATCACCTCCGGTTTCCAGACCGAGGATATGCCCCGCATCAAGTACAAGAGCAAGATGAAGGAGTACTATCAGAAAGCCGGCATTGCCACGGCCCGGTATCACATGGTGGACGACTTTGAGGGCTGCCGCAAATTCATCCGTACCGTCGGCTATCCGGTGGTGGTCAAGCCCGACAACGGCGTAGGTGCTTCCGATACCCACAAGCTGTCCAACGACGAAGAGCTGAAAAAGTTCCTGCTCTACAAGGAGACCAATCACCCCGGTGTCAGCTACATCATGGAAGAGTTTGTCCACGCCGAGGTCAACAGCTACGATGCCATCATCGATGCCCACGGCAACCCCATCTTTGAGGCCGGCAACGTCAGCCCGGTGTCCATCATGGACATCGTGAACAACGACGACAATTCCATCTATTATATCATCAAGGACCTGCCCGAGGATACCCGGGCAGCAGGCCGTGCCGCCGTCAAGAGCTTTGGCGTCAAGAGCCGGTTCATCCACTTTGAGTTCTTCCGGATGACCGAAGATCAGGCCAGCATGGGCAAGAAGGGCCAGATCGTGGCTCTGGAAGTCAATATGCGCCCCTGCGGCGGCTTCACTCCGGACATGATCAACTTTGCACGCTCCACCAACGTGTACAAGATCTGGGCCGATATGATCGCCTTTGGCGGCACCGACCTGCCGGTGGGTGAGCACTATTACTGCGCCTTTGCGGGCCGCCGGGACGGCAAGCACTTCGTCTACAGTCACGAGCAGCTGATGCAGAAATATCAGTCCAACATGAAGATGGTGGACCGCATCCCCGATGCGCTGTCCGGTGCCATGGGCAACCAGATGTACGTTGCAAACTTCTCCACCCGGGAAGAGATGGAACAGTTCTACGCCGACACCCTGGCCGTGACCGACGAGAACAACGCCGACGCACAGAAGCAGCTGGCCGAAGTTCTGGCTCTGGGTGAGCCGGACACCAAGGCCATGACCCTCAAGCCCAACCTGAGCCCTGCCGTCAAGCCCACCACCGCCATGACCAAGACCCACTCCCGCAGCAAGCGGAAGTAAATCCGAATCTCAAAACCGCTGCGCCCTGTTCCGTGCAGCGGTTTTTCCGTAATATGCAGTATCAGGAGGAATCCATGAAACTTTCCCAGAAACTTTTCCGGGCCGCTGCCCTTGCGGTGCTGTCGGCCCTGCTGCTCACGTCCTGCGGAAGCTCTGCCGGACTCCGGGCTCCGGCCCGGGATACCGCATCCCGCACCGTCACTGCCTCCGGGCCCAAGCGGCAGGTCGGCGGCAGCACCGATACAAGTTCTGCGGCAGCTTCTTCTGACGCTTCGGAAGCCGCTTCGTCTGCGCCCTCTCCGGAGCAGAACACCCCCACCGAAGAAGCCGCCTTTGAAGCCCGGATGAACAGCTATCTCAAGCTGCCCGCCGGTGCGGACGGCTGGCACTTCCTCATCAACGATTACGACCACGACGGCAAGCGGGAAGCTTTTGTTTTCTGCGGCACCCCGGCAGGCAGCGTTTATGAGAACATCCACCTTTTCTTTCTGCCCTCCGGCGGCGACCTCTACATGATCTACAATATGGACGGTTTACAGGGTGCCCCTCATGGAGGGTGGGACTCTGCCCGGAACGACTATCCGGACGCTTACCTGACCTTCGGCGATAAGACTTATGCGCAGTTTGACCTTGGGGATATGGACCCGGGCGAGGGCTGGGCTGCGGTCTACGGCGTCAACACCGGCAGCAAAGTTCCCATCCGTCTGGACATCGACGGCTCCGGTGTGGAAAAAGTCCCCGAGGGCTTTCTCGTTTCTTCCGGTCTGGATGAGTACTTTGCTTACTCCGTCCGGAATGGGGAAGCGGTGAACCTGTTGGAACCCGGGGTCGGGACTGTCCCGCTGGACCCGGACCCCTCCGCCCCCGCAAAAAACCCCGAGACCGTCTGGAGCAACTTCCTTGCAAACTACGACTACGGCAACGAGAGCCACATCTTTCCGGCAGATTACGACGGCGACGGCCGGAAGGAAGCCTATGCCGTGGTGGGCTATTTTGAGGACGGCTATGCATCCTCGGCAGAAATTTACTACATCGGCTGGGCCGGCACCATCGTCCGGGTGGCCACACTGCAAGGCCAGCTCTACCACTGGAATCAGCTGAGCTCGGATGCCATGGCTCCCGTCGTCACCGCCGGAAACAGCCGCTTCCTGCTCTGGCAAATGCCGGGAGCAGGGAACTGCCCCACCTACCTGTTCGGCGTCCGGAATGGAGCTCCCTATCAGCCCGCCATCTCCGGCAATGTTTCCTTCTTCGGACCCGACTCGGAGAAGGGTGGTTTCTCCGCCGACGGAAGCGTGAAATACACCACAGACACCTATGTTTTTGACTCTTCCACCGGAGAGTTTACCCGCAAGTGATCTTTGCCCCGAATCCATATCGCTCTGCCTTGACAGGTGCAGATTGTTAGCTTATACTACCATTGTTCACTCAAGCTAACACATGCTGAAAGAAGGGCAGAATCTATGACGTTAAAAGACTTGAACCTCGGCGAAAGTGCCGTGATCGATACCGTAGGCGGCTCGGGAGCTCTGCGGCAGCATTTTCTGGATATGGGCCTCATCCCGGGTGAGACCGTGACCCTTGTGAAATTTGCCCCTATGGGCGACCCCATGGAGCTTCAGATCCATGGCTATGAGCTGACCCTCCGTCTGGACGATGCAGGGAAGATCGATATTACCCCCGCCCCCAAAGCTGCCGTCCGGGCTCCGGCCCGCACGGCTCTGAAACCGGTGGAACACCCCGGCCTCGGCGAGGGCGGACGATATCACACGAAAGAAGGGGAGACTCCGGTCCCGGAGGGCACTGTCCTGACTTTTGCTCTGGCAGGCAACCAGAACTGCGGCAAGACCACCCTGTTCAATCAGCTCACCGGTTCCAACCAGCACGTCGGCAATTTTCCGGGTGTGACTGTGGACCGGAAGAGCGGTGCCATCAAGGGGCACCCGGATACTGAGGTCACGGATCTGCCCGGCATCTACTCCATGTCGCCCTATTCCAGTGAAGAGATCGTCACCCGGCAGTTCATCATCGGGGAGAAACCCACCGGCATTATCAATATCGTGGATGCCACCAACATCGAGCGGAATCTCTACCTGACCATGCAGCTGATGGAACTGGACACCCCCATGGTGCTGGCCCTGAACATGATGGACGAGATGCGGGGCAACGGCGGCACCGTTCACATCAATGAGATGGAAGCCGCTCTGGGCATCCCGGTGGTGCCCATCTCCGCTGCCAAAAATGAGGGCGTAGACGAACTGATCGACCACGCCCTCCATGTCGCAAAATATCAGGAGCGTCCGGGACGGATGGATTTCTGCGGCGAAAATGACCACGGCGGTGCCGTTCATCGCTGCATCCACGCCATCATCCACCTCATTGAGGACCATGCAAAAGCGGCCGGCATCCCGGTACGGTTTGCTGCCACCAAGCTGGTGGAAGGGGACAAACGGATCGAAGAAGCCCTGAAACTGGATCAGAATGAAAAGGAAATGATCGAGCACATCATCCTGCAAATGGAGCAGGAACGGGGGCTTGACCGGGCCGCCGCCATTGCCGATATGCGGTTTCATTTCATCCATCAGCTGGTCGATCAAAGCGTCGTAAAGCCCCACCGGAGCAAAGAACAGATCCGGAGCAGCCGGATCGATAAGGTGCTCACCGGAAAGTACACCGCCATCCCCGCCTTTATCGGGATCATGGCTCTGGTTTTTTACCTGACCTTTGGAGTCATCGGTGCCGGGCTGCAGGACCTGCTGGCCTCGGGCATCGATGCCCTTACAGTCTGGATGGATGCCGCTTTCACCCGCTGGCAGATCGCCCCGCCCCTTCATTCGCTGGTCATTGACGGCATTTTCAACGGTGTAGGCAGCGTGCTGAGCTTCCTGCCCATCATTGTGACCCTGTTCTTCTTCCTTTCTCTGTTGGAGGATACCGGTTACATGGCTCGTGTGGCCTTTGTGATGGATAAGCTGCTGCGGAAGATCGGCCTTTCCGGCCGCAGCATCGTGCCCATGCTCATTGGCTTTGGCTGCACCGTGCCCGGCGTCATGGCAAGCCGGACCCTGCCCTCTGAGCGGGACCGCAAAATGACCATCCTGCTGACTCCCTTCATGAGCTGTTCGGCCAAGCTGCCCATCTACAGCCTGTTTGCCGCCGCATTTTTCCCAAAGTACGCTGCGCTGGTTATGGTCGGGCTTTACTTTCTGGGTATTCTGGTGGGCATTGGAATGGCCTTTCTGCTCAAGGGAACGATCTTCAAGGGTGAGGCAGTTCCCTTCGTAATGGAACTGCCCAACTACCGCCTGCCGGGCCTGAAAAACGTGGCACAGCTTCTCTGGGAAAAGGCCCGGGACTTCCTTGAGCGGGCCTTCACCGTCATCTTTATTGCCACCATCGTGATCTGGTTCCTGCAAAGCTTTGATCTGCAGTTGAATCTGGTCTCTGACCCTCAGAACAGCATCCTTGCCCTGCTGGCCGGAGCCATCACCCCGATTTTTGCTCCTCTGGGCTTTGCCGACTGGCGGATCTCCACAGCCCTCATCACTGGCTTCATGGCAAAGGAAAGTGTCGTTTCCACCTTGACCATCCTCTACGGTTCTTCTGCGGCATTTGCCTCGGCTCTGACCCCTGCTGCCGCCGCTCCGCTGCTGGTCTTCTGCCTGCTTTACACCCCCTGCATTGCCGCTGTGGCCTCGGTCAAGCGGGAGCTCGGCGGAAAATGGGCTGCGGTCATGGTCGTCAATCAGTGTGTGGTTGCATGGCTCTGCGCCCTTGTGATGCATCTTCTCACGGTTATCCTGTAAAAGAATAAAATCCTCACGCAAAAACGCCCCCTGCGCTTTCCCGGCGCAGGGGGCGTTCTGTATTTCTGAGATCTTCCGGATTTACTTTACGGTGTGGTAACCGTCGGGGTTCTTGCTCTGCCAGTTCCAGCTGTCGGCGCACATCTCCTCGATGCCGTACTCAGCCTCCCAGCCCAGCTCCCGCTTGGCCTTGGAGGGGTCGGCATAGCACTCGGCAATATCGCCGGGGCGGCGGGCCTCGATGACGTAGGGGATCTTCTTACCGCAGGCCTTTTCAAAGGCATGGATCACATCCAGCACGCTGTAGCCCTTGCCAGTACCCAGATTGCAGATAAAGAGGCCGCAGTTGGTCTCCAGCTTCTTGATGGCGCAGACATGGCCCCTGGCCAGATCCACCACATGGATATAATCCCGCACGCCGGTGCCGTCCGGGGTGGGGTAGTCATTGCCAAAGACATGGACCTTTTCCAGCTTGCCCACGGCCACCTTTGCAATATAAGGCATCAGGTTGTTGGGGATACCGTTGGGGTCCT
>CALDNF010000056.1 GCA_937917475.1 uncultured Faecalibacterium sp. | reverse complement strand
CGCCGCCGGACAGTGCGATGCCGAACAGACGCTCGTCGCTCTCGCAGATCTCCAGGGCGTTCATCACGCCGCGGGCAGACTCCAGAGCAGCGATGATCAGGACATCGCCCTCGGGGCGGCCATAGGTCTTCTCATCCTCTGCGATGGCCTGTGCCACACGGTGGACATCCTCTGCGTGCTCGGTCTTGGGGATGCGGATGGAATCGCAGCCGCCGGCCACGCAGGCGCGGATGTCTTCACGCCAGTAGGGGGTGTCCAGGCCGTTGATACGGACCACGCGCTCTGCACCGCGGTAATCCACGGTCTTCAGCGCATGATACAGGCTGAAACGGGCGACGTCCTTCTGGTTCTCTGCAACAGCGTCCTCCAGATCCAGCATCAGGGAGTCTGCCTTATAGATGTAGGGGTCCTTGATCAGGCCGGGCTTCTGCGCATTCAGGAACATCATCGTGCGGCGCAGGCGCTTCTTGTTCGGATTATTCATCGAATGGCACCTCCCCAGGGCAGATTCTCATACTGATCGACGGAGCGGAACACCGCACCCTCGATGCGGGCCTTCAGGGTGCAATCCAGTGCGCCCTTGTCCACAATGGTGATGCGGACGTTGTCGATGTCCAGGTTCTTCAGAGTTTCCAGTGCGACCTTGCGCAGCTGGTTGCCATACTGGTTGATGACAGAGCTCTCGAGGGAGAAATCGATCTTGCCCTCGCCCGGCTCAACCGTCACCATGCAGTCGCTGGATTCCAGAGTGCCAGCAGTGGCTGCCTTCTTGATCTCCATGCTTTTTCCTCCTTGGTGCGTTTACACTTCTTATAATACCGTTCAGCGGCCATCCTTGCCGCCCTTGATGGTTTTATGATAGCTCTGTAACCTTACAAAAGTCATAGAAGCCGTCTTAATATTTGTTAAGATAGCACGAAAAATCACTTGTATTCAAGAGTTATTCCAATGTTTCATGCAAAGCCGGGCAAAGGCCGCTCTTTCATTCTGGTTCTTTCTCAAACAAAAAAGACGGCCTCTCCACCGGGAGAGAACCGTCGGTTCCTGTGCTGATTTATGCGTGGTTGAAGCCCTTGCCAAACACCTCGGTGGTGCTGAGCATGGAGATAAAGGCGTTGAGGTGCTCTTTGTGGATGAAGTCCTGCAGCTGGTCGGCCTCCCGCCGGGTGAGGGTGGTGTAGATCATGTAATGGGGCTTATCGGTGTAGGCACCGTAGCAGGGGGTGTAGGTGGCACCCCGCACCAGCTTTTTCATGACGAAATCGCAGATGGGCTCCTTATCATCGCAGATGATGAGGATGGCCTTGCACATCTTGATCTTTTCCAACACCGCATCGATGACCAGCGACTTGACGGTCAGGCCCACAAAGGAATACAGAGCCGTGTACAGGTCAAAGACGAAGCAGGCCGCCACCACCATGAACAGGTCGGTGAGGAACAACGCCGTTGCGATGCTGTGCAGGTGGGTGTATTTTTCCACAATGAGGGCGATGATGTCGGTGCCGCCGGAGGAGGCTCCCACATTGAAGAGCAGAGCCGACGCAATGGCCGGCAGGGCGATGGCGAACAGCAGGTCCAGCATGGGCTGGTCGGAGAGGGGGCCCGAGAGGGGCACCAGCTTTTCCAGCACCATCAATTCCACCGACATGACCAGCGTCGCATAGCCGGTGGTCAGGGCAAACTCCCTGCCCAGAAAGATCAGGCCCACCACCAGCAGCACAATGTTCGCCGCCGATGAAAACGCCGATGCCGACAGCGGAGTGAGCTTTGCCACCAAAGCCGCCGCACCGGTCACGCCGCCAAAAACAAAGTTATTGGGGAATTTGAAGAAATACACACCCACTGACATGATGGTGATACTCAGGGTGATGATGGCGTACTTCGCACCGTAGTGCAGGAGCTTTTCTTTCATTCGGAACTTCCTTTCGCCGCAGCTGCCTTTTCCGACATTCTGCCAAAGCCATTGTAACACGAAAACAAATGCGGTCAAGCATTTGGGTAAAATAAAAGATACCCGCCCGCAGTTTTCCACAGGCAGGTATCCGCAGTGTTGAAAATTACAGCTTCTTGCCGGTCAGCAGCTCGTAAGCTTCCTCGTACTTGGCGATGGTCTTGTCAATGACCTCCTGCGGCAGGTCGTAGTTGCTGCCGGGGTTGGCCTTGAGCCAGTCACGGACGAACTGCTTGTCAAAGGAGGGCTGGCCGTGGCCTGCCTCATAGCCTTCCAGCGGCCAGAAGCGGGAGGAATCGGGGGTAAGCATCTCGTCGCCCAGCACCACATTGCCGTTTTCGTCCAGACCAAACTCAAACTTGGTGTCGGCGATGATGATGCCCCGGCTCAGGGCGTACTCGGCGCACTTCTTATACAGGGCGATGGTGTTGTCCCGCAGAGCGGCGGCATACTGGGCTCCCTTGCCGGGGAAGAGCTTTTCCAGCACATCGATGCTCTGCTCATAGGAAATGTTCTCGTCGTGGTCGCCGATCTCAGCCTTGGTGGAGGGGGTGTAGATGGGCTCAGGCAGCTTCTGGGACTCCTTCAGGCCCTCGGGCAGTTGGATGCCGCAGGCGGTGCCGTTCTCTTTGTAGCTGGCCCAGCCGCTGCCGGTGATGTAGCCCCGGACGATGCACTCGATGGGCAGCATGGTCAGCTTGCGGCACATCATGCTCCGGCCCTCGAACTCCGGCGTGCGGAAGAACTCGGGCATATCCTTGGTATCCACGCTCAGCATATGGTTGGGGATGACGTCCTTGGTAAAGTCGAACCAGAACTTGCTCATCTGGGTCAGCACTTTGCCCTTGTTGGTCACCTTGTTCTTCAGGATCACGTCAAATGCGGAAATGCGGTCGGTAGCGACCATGATCAGGCTGTCGCCATTGTCATAGATCTCACGGACTTTCCCTTCCTTGATGGGCTTGAACTCAGTCATAGCAAACACTCCATTATTCCTTTTTCCTGTGAACGGCTGCGCCGCTTGCTCTTACCTCATTATCTTATCACAGTTTCCCCCGCTTTGAAAGAAACAGAATCCAAGGAAAATCCGCCCGATTTTTGATTTTTATAGTGAAAACTGCAAAAAATCAGGGGCAATTTTCGTCATTTTGACGATTAAAGTCATACTTTCACATCTTTTTTACCCCTCAGGCGTTGACTCTGCCCCCAAAAGGCGGTATCCTCTTAGGGTACGTTTTTTCCCCTGTTCCACCAAGGCCACCAAGGAAGGAGCCCATCATGCAGCCGCTCGTCATTGCCCACCGGGGCGCATCCAATCTTGCGCCCGAAAACACCCTTGCCGCCTTCCGCACCGCCAAGGCTCTGGGAGCCGACGGCATCGAGATGGATGTGCAGATGACCCGGGACAAGCATCTGGTCATTGCCCACGATTTCGTCACCGACCGGGTGGCCGGGGTGCACCGGGACATCTTTGACGCCGACTTTGACGACCTGCGGACTCTGGATTTCGGCAGCTGGAAAAGCCCCGAGTTTGCGGGCGAGAAGATCCCCACCCTTGAAGAAGTGCTGGAAGTGGGCCGGGAGATGGAGATGATCCAGATCGAGCTCAAACCCTACTTTGACCGAGACAAGGACTTTGTGGACCGGGTGCTGGACACCGTGGTATCCATGGGCTGCGAGAAGAACGCCGTCCTCACCTCCTTCCAGTACGACCTGCTCCGGCAGGTCAAAGAGCGGATGCCCGAGATGCGCACCGCCGCCCTCTTTTTGAATATGGAGTCCTGCTTCTGCCCTCCCCCGGCCCTCTGGACGGACCTTGGGCTGACCAACGGCGATCCTCTGCTGGACAAGCTCTCGGGGCCTCAGTCTGCCGCTGCCGCCCTCTCCCTGATGGAAAGCGGTGAGCTGGAAGAGGAAAACGGCTTTTTGTATCAGTACGTCCGGGACCGGTATCTGGCCCTGCTCTCCAACTTTCCCGGGCAGGACCTGCTGGAGATCTTGCAGGACTACGTCCATCAGATCGACACGCTGGGCTATGTGCAGCAGTTCGACTTCCCGGTGGACTACATCGGCCCTACCTATTATGGCTGCTTCCGGGACACTTCCCTCATCCAGCGGGGCAGTGCCGCAGGCTTTGGGATGGTGCCATGGCCCATGTTCCCGGAAAGCCGCCGGGACCTGCGCAGTCTGGTGCAGATGCAGCCGGAGATCATCGTCACCAACAAGCCCGAGGAGCTGATCTCCATCCTCCATGGAAAGAACGCTGTCACGTCAGAATAATCTTTCCCACCGGCCTGCCGCACATTGCACCCTCAAAATTCACATTTTCTTCATGGAGCTGCCTCTTGACAGCTCTTTTGTTTTGACTATAATAGTTCTGTATCAAACAGTTTCAGGTGAAACAATCCAAATTTTTAACAAACTTACCAAGCGAGGGATCATCATGAACGAACCGACTCCCCACCCTGCCGGGTGTGAGACCCACTGTCGGCCGGGCGAACCCCCATGGGACCCGCCGCAGGTCATCTCCGCCATGATGCACCGGGTGAACAATCTGATCTTCCGCAAGACCAACCAGTTCAGCCGCCAGAATCATGTGGAGGACGTGACCCCCATGCACGGCTGGATCCTCAGCTATCTTTATAAGTGCGCTGACCATCCCGTCTACCAGCGGGACATCGAGCGGGAATTCTCCATCACCCGCTCCACTGTCACCAACATCCTGCAATTGATGGAAAAGAAAGGCTACATCGAGCGGCAGAGCGTCCCGCAGGATGCCCGGCTCAAGCAGCTGGTCCTCACCGAGAAGGGTGCTGCCCTTCACGAAAAGACCATGGATGCCTTTCATCAGACCGACATCTATCTGGACGGCCTGCTCACCCCGGAAGAGAAAGCGGAGCTGCTCCGCCTGCTCAACAAACTAAAGGAGGGACTCACCCAATGATCAAAAAGCTCGTGTCACATCTCGGTGAATACAAAAAAGCCGCCATTGTGACGCCCATCTTCTCTGCGCTGGAAGCGATCATGGATATCCTGCTGCCCACCCTGATGGCCTTTATCATCGATCAGGGCATTGAAAAGGGCGACATGAACGCCATCATCCGCTATGGCCTGCTGACGCTGCTGGTGGCCTTTGTGGCTCTGGCTCTCGGCGTGCTGGCCGGACGGTTTGCCGCCCGGGCTTCCACCGGCTTTGCTGGCAACCTGCGGGATGCCATGTATGAGAACATCCAGCACTATTCCTTTTCCAACATTGATAAATTCTCCACCGCCGGTCTGGTCACCCGCATGACCACCGACGTGACCAACGTGCAGAACGCATTCCAGATGATCGAGCGGATGTGCGTGCGTGCGCCGGTGCATCTGGTGTTCGCCCTCATCATGGCCTGCACCATCGGCGGCCCGCTGGCCCTCATCTTTGTGGTGGCCGTGGCCTTCCTGCTGGCGGTGCTGCTGTCCATCATGATCCCCACCTTCAAGATCTTTGACCGGGTGTTCAAGAACTACGATAACCTCAACGCCTCAGTGCAGGAGAACGTCTCCGCCATCCGTGTGGTCAAGAGCTTTGTCCGGGAGGGCTTTGAGAACGAGAAATACACCGCCGCCTGCGAGAGCCTGTACAAGCAGTTCGTCAACGCCGAGAGCCGCCTGAGCTTCAACAACCCCGCCATGCTCACCGCCGTGTACGGCTGCAATCTGGCCCTGAGCTGGTTCGGTGCCCACTATGTGCTGGCAGGGGCCATCACCACCGGCCAGCTCAACGCCCTGTTCGGCTACATCATGAACATCCTCATGGCCCTGATGATGCTGAGCATGGCCTTTGTCATGATCTCCATGGCAGCTTCCTCGGCCAAGCGTATCGTGGAAGTGCTGGACGAGACCACCGATCTGCCCCCTGCCAAGAGCCCGGTGAACACCGTGGCCGACGGCTCCATCGAGTTCGACCATGTGGTGTTCCAGTACAAGCACGGCACCGGTCAGCCCGTCCTCAACGATGTGACCTTCTCGGTGAAGCCCGGCGAGACGCTGGGCATCATCGGCGGCACCGGCAGTGCAAAATCCAGTCTGGTGCAGCTGA
>CALDNF010000055.1 GCA_937917475.1 uncultured Faecalibacterium sp. | reverse complement strand
TTGATACCATCGTGGCCCGCCTGTTCCATGGTGAGGATCATCTGGAAAGCTACGGTGCCAAAAAGGACTTCCCGCTGGGCGGCAAGCGTGTCATCGGCACGCCTGCCCACTATGCGTACTTAAAGATCGCCGAAGGCTGCAACAACCGCTGCCATTACTGTGCAATCCCGGGCATCCGGGGTCCGCTCCACAGCCGGGAAATGGCAGACTGTGTGGCCGAGGCCCGCTGGCTGGCCAATGAGGGCGTGAAGGAACTCATCGTTGTGGCACAGGATCCCACCGCTTATGGCGAGGACTGGGGCAAGCCGGGCAGCATCTGTGAGCTGCTGGACAAGCTGAACAAGATCCCGGGCCTTGAGTGGATCCGGATCATGTATGCCTACCCGGAGCGGATCACCGATGCGTTCATTGCCGCCATGAAGAGGAATGAAAAGGTGGTGCCGTATCTGGATCTGCCCATCCAGCACTGCAACGACGAGGTTTTGAAGAATATGAACCGCCGTTCCAACCGGGCAGAGCTGCTGGAGGTCATCGGCAAGCTGCGGAAGGAGATCCCCGGTATCACCCTGCGCACCACCCTGATCGCAGGCTTCCCCGGCGAGACCGAGGAGCAGTTTGAGGACCTGTGCAACTTTGTCAAGGAGGTCAAGTTTGACCGTCTGGGCTGCTTTGCTTACTCGGCAGAGGAAAACACTGTGGCGGCAAAGATGGACGGCCAGATCGATCCGGAAACCAAGGATAAGCGTGCCGAGCTGGTGATGCAGATCCAGACCGGCATCATGGCCCAGAAGCAGGCCGAGAAGGTGGGCCAGACCGTCCGAGTGCTCTGCGACGGCATCGATGAGGAGAGCGGCCTGTATCTCTGCCGCACCATGGGCGATGCTCCCGAGGTGGATGGCAATGTCTGCGTATCCAGCGAGGAGCCGCTGTATCCCGGCCAGTTCTATGATGTTCTGGTGGACGACAGTGATCTTTACGATCTGTATGGAACCGTTGCAAAATAACAAAATTGGAGGGGTATCCTTATGAATCTGCCCAATAAACTGACTCTGGCCCGGATCATTCTGGTGCCGGTGTTCATGATCTTTGTTTCCCTGACCCGCTTTGGTCAGGAGGACTTCAACAGCACCCTGTACCTGATCGCCGGTATCGTCTTTGCAGTTGCAAGCTTTACCGATTTTCTGGACGGCCATCTGGCCCGCAAGTGGAACATGGTCACCGACTTTGGCAAGTTTGCCGACCCGCTGGCCGACAAGCTGCTGACCACTGTGGCCTTCATCTACATGATGCGGGACGGCGTGTGCAGCCCGGTGGTGCTCTGTATCATTCTGGCCCGGGAATTTGCGGTCTCCGGCCTGCGGATGGTGGCTGCCGGTGCCAAGGATGGCAAGGTGATCGCCGCCAATATGTGGGGTAAGGTCAAGACTGTGCTCCAGATGCTGAGCATCATCTTCTACTTCTTTGGCACGGCCCTTGTTCCGGGGGCAGTTGCCAAGGGAGACGTGGGCTTCATCGCTTCCGGCCTGTGCTGGCTGGTGGCAGTGGTAACGGCAGTTTCCGGCATCAAGTATCTGTGGGACAACCGCAGCTTCATCAACACCGCAAAATAAGCCCAAACGTGAGAAACGAGCGGCAGAACCGCTCGTTTCTTTGATATTTTTGCAAATTATAACTAAACGGAGAGCTTTTCATGCGCAAAAAACTCTGGAATGTCTGCCGACGCATCCTGTCCATCCTGCTCAATCTGGCGGTGGTGGCAATGGAACCCATTGCTGCCCGGCTCAGCTGGGAGGCGGTGGGGATGCAGATGTTCACCTTTTACACCGAAAATTCCAACTTCTTCACGGCGGCGGTCTGCCTGCTGATGGCAGTCTGTCAGGCGGGCAGTCTGGTCACCGGGCGGGAGGTGCCGCTCTGGGTCAAGCGGCTCAAATACATTGCCACCTGCTGTTTGACCATGACTTTCCTGACGGTGGTGTTTGTGCTGGCACCCTATTATCCCAACGAGGGTGGTGTGGTGTTCCTGCTGACCGAGAGTTCCATGCTCTATCATCACCTGCTCAACCCGCTGTGTGCCTTTGTCTCCTTTGTCTTTTTGGAGCGGGAGCCGAGGCTTCGGGGGCGGAATGTGTTCTGCGCCCTGATCCCCACCCTGCTTTACGGCTCTCTTGCGGTCTGGGCCAATGTGAACCACTGGATCGAGGGACCGTATCCCTTCCTGATGGTCTACCGGCAGACGATGCAGGAGTCGCTGCTCTGGGTCGTAGTGATCCTGAGCATGAACCTGTTCTACGCATGGCTGGTCTGGCTGGCAGGCGGCAACCGCCGGAAGCGGAAGGTCGGCCTGCTGTTCCGGCACTGATGGTATAAAAATAACGGTCTGCCGATTGACAGACCGTTATTTTTTGTCGAAAATTTACAGCAGAGGGATGCCAGCCTTGGCGCAGGCGGTGCGGGTGGCCTCGTCCCAGACGCTGGCCTGAACCTCGCCGATGTGGGCACTGCCCAGCAGCAGCATACACAGGCGGCTCTGACCGATGCCGCCGCCGATGGTGTAGGGCAGCTCGCCGGAGAGGACGGCTTTGTGGAAGGGCAGAGAGCGGCGGTCATCACAGCCTGCCATGGTCAGCTGCTTGTCCATGCTTTCGGGGCTGACACGGATGCCCATGCTGCTCAGCTCATAGCTGCACTGCAGGGGATTGTTCCAGAACAGCAGATCGCCGTTCAGGTCCCAATCGTCGTAGTCAGGGGCACGGCCGTCGTGGGGCTTACCGCTCTTGAGGGGAGCACCGATCTTCATCAGGAAGGTGGTGCCGTTTTCCTTGACAAAAGCGTTCTCCCGCTCCTTGGGGGTCAGCTCCGGGTACTTGTCCTCCAGCTCCTGCGTGGTGATGAAGGTCACGTTGGGGGTGTGGAGCGGCAGGTCCTGCAGCTGGGGGAACATGGCGTGAAGGTTCATCTCGGTGGCGCAGACGGCAGAGACGATGGAGCGCACCACATTCTTGAGGTAGGCTTCGTTCCGGTCTTCTTCCCGGATGATCTTTTCCCAATCCCACTGGTCCACATAGACGGAGTGGAGGTTATCCAGCTCTTCGTCCCGGCGGATGGCGTTCATGTCGCAGTACAGGCCTTTGCCTACCCGGAATCCGTAGTCCTTGAGGGCCTTGCGCTTCCACTTTGCCAGCGACTGCACTACCTGTGCTTCGGTGCCGCTGTCCTTGATGTCAAAGGTGACCTTCCGCTCCACACCGTTCAGGTCGTCGTTCAGACCGGTGGATGCTTCCAGAAACAGCGGAGCCGACACACGGTAGAGGTTCAGCGTAGCGCAGAGTGTGTCTGCAAACAGCCGCTTGACGGTGCCAATGGCCCGCTGGGTGTCGTACAGGTTCAGCGCAGGCGTGTAGTTTTCCGGGATCGTAATTTTGCTCATAACAGTTACCCCTCTCTTGCGCTCTGTGCAGGCTCGTCCCTGCACCGGAGCAGCTTTCCCATTTAATAGCTTAAATTATGGCACAAGTTGGGGGAGATGTAAAGGGGAAAATAAACCTTGGCCCCTCCTTGCCCATGGTGCCGGTGGGAACAAAACCTACCTTGCGGAGAACAGCCTGAGAAGCGGCATTGTCCGGAGCAGTCTCGGCTTCCACGGCAGTGATGCCGGGCTGAGAAAAAGCCCATTGGCAGGCGGCCCGGACGGCCTCGGTGGCGTAACCCTGCCCCTCGAATTCCGGTTGGATGCCGTAGCCGATCTCCGGCTGACCGTTTGCGGGCAGGCCCTTGAAACAAAGGTCTCCCACAAAATCACCGGAATCGTTCTGATAGATCCCCCATGCGGTGTACCAGAGATGCTGTTCGGGGAAATTGCGGCTTCCGGCCAGCATCTCACCGTAGGCTTCAGCCAGCTCCGGGTCTGCGGTGCGGTCAATGAGGGCGCACAGAGCGTCGTCGGACAAAGGGATCAGAAAAAGACGTTCGGTGATGATCTGCATGAAGTGCCTCCTGTTGAAAAAGAATCTCTGCGTTCCAGTGTAGCACAGCAGAAGAGAGCTGTCAAAAGCCCCGATTTGCCTTGACTTCAAGATAGGGCCCGGATATAATAAAACCATAATAAAGGAGAAGTCATTATGCAGATTTTTAACACGCTGACCCGACAGAAAGAGGAATTTGTTCCGCAGATTCCCGGCGAATACCGGATCTACGTCTGCGGTCCCACTGTCTATAATTATATCCACATCGGCAATGCCCGTCCCCTGATCGTTTTTGATACCCTGCGCCGTTATCTGGAATACCGGGGCAACAAGGTCATCTATGTCTCCAATATCACCGATATCGATGATAAGCTGATCAAGAAGGGGCAGGAGGAAGGCACCTCCATGAAGGAGGTTGCCCAGCGGTTTGAGGCTGAGTACCTCAAGGATGCCGCCGGCCTGAACTGCAAAAAGCCTACCGTCCAGCCCCGGGCGACCGAGCACATTGCCCAGATCCTGGATATCGTCAAGGATCTGATCGATTCCGGCCATGCTTATGTTGCCAAGAATGGCGATGTGTATTTCCGGGTCAAGAGTGATCCGGCCTACGGCAAGCTGAGCCATCTGAAGCTGGAGGATCTGGAGAGCGGCAACCGTGAACTGCGCAGCCAGATGGACGATGACCTGAAAGAGGACCCGGCGGATTTTGCGGTCTGGAAGGCTGCAAAGCCCGGTGAGCCTGCATGGGAGAGCCCCTACGGCATGGGCCGCCCGGGCTGGCACATCGAGTGCAGTGCCATGAGCCGCACCCATCTGGGCAAGACCATTGACCTTCACTGCGGCGGTCAGGACCTGATCTTCCCCCACCATGAGAACGAGATCGCCCAGAGCGAGTGCGCCAACGGCTGCGAGTTTGCCCGTTACTGGATGCACAACGGCTTCATCAACGTGGACAATCAGAAGATGTCCAAGAGTCTGCACAACTTCTTTACCGTGCGGGATGTGGCCAATGTCTACGGCTATGAGCCCATCCGCTACTTCATGCTGACCGCAGGCTACCGGATGCCCCTGAACTACACCGTGGACCTCATTGAGAGCTGCAAGAACAGTCTGGAGCGTCTGTACACCTGCCGGGAGAATCTGGACTTTGCCCTGAGCAAGACCGAGTTCGGCACCGACGAGACCCTCAAGACCAAGGCCGACGAGGCACGGGAGAAGTTCTGCAAGGCCATGGACGATGACCTGAACACCCCCGATGCTCTGGCGGCGGTGTTTGATCTGGTCAAGGAAATCAACACCCTGTCTGCGTCTTCCAGCAAGGCGGCTCTGGAAGCTGCTGCCGCTGCCTTTGACGAGATCACCGGTGTGCTGGGCCTGATGTATAACCGCAAGAAGGACGAAGTGCCTGCCGAGGTGACTGAGCTGGTGGAGAAGCGTGCCGCTGCCAAGAAGGCAAAGGATTGGGCCACCGCTGACGCCATCCGTGCACAGCTGACCGAGATGGGCTGGGCGGTCAAAGATACCGCACAGGGCCCCCAGCTGTCCAAACTGTAACCTGAAACAAAAAAGCTGCCGTAGGGGAGACCATTACGGCAGCTTTTTTTGAAAAATATGGAAAATGTGCAATTTCTTCACAGGGCCGGACGTATTCCCTATGAAAGGTAAAACCGAAGGAGGAATGAACTATGACGCATCTTGCATTGCTGGCAGCAGCGGCGGCGGTAGCTGTCACGGTGGGCGTTACGGTATACGCCCCTATTGAACAGGGACTTCAGGAGGCAAAAACAGCATCCGATGCCGTGGTGGGCGGCTGGGTGCAGCCGGAATCCTCGGCCCTGACCCCGGAGGCACAGGCCGCTTTCGACAAGGCTATGGAAGGTCTGGTGGGCGTGAGCTACAAGCCGCTGGAACTGCTGGGTACGCAGGTGGTTGCAGGGACGAACTACCGCATCCTCTGCGAGGCAACGGTGGTCTACCCCGGCGCAGAACCCTATCTAGCGGTGGTCACCATCTATCAGGATCTGGACGGCAATGCATCGGTCCTCGGCATCTCGACCCCGGAAGAATAAGCACAGCAAAAAGAGGCTGTTGCACAAGCCCCAATAAAAAGACCAGAGTTATTTAGCCAAAAGGCTTTACAACTCTGGTCTTTTGCTTTAACGTTAACAG
>CALDNF010000054.1 GCA_937917475.1 uncultured Faecalibacterium sp. | reverse complement strand
GCGAGGGTATGGCTCTGGGCGAGTACATTGCCGGTATGGGCTTCTCCAATGTGGGCCTGGGCATCGTCCACTCCATGGCACATGGCCTGTCCGCTCTGTATGACACCCCCCACGGTGTGGCCTGCGCCATCCTGTTGCCGGTGGGTCTGGAATACAACAAGAACGTTGCCGGTGAGCGTTATCGCGCAGTCGGCAAGGCTATGGGTGTGAAGGGCATTGACGAAATGAATGATGTACAAGCTGCGGATGCAACTATCGCCGCTGTCAAGCAGCTGAGTGCTGATGTAGGCATCCCCACCAACCTGAAGGGCATCCTGAAGGAAGAGGATATCCAGTTCCTGGCTGAGTCCGCTTACGCTGACGCCTGCCGTCCCGGCAACCCCCGTGACACCAGCGTGGAGGAGATCGTGGAGCTGTACAAGAGCCAGCTGTAACCCTCTCCGTCAAAGCTGACGCTTTGGCATATCGGATCAGCTTTCGTCTTTAACATAAGCAACCGGGCCTTGCGGTCTGGATACACGGCTTCTGCTGGATGTATCCGGGCTGCAGGGCTTTTTTGAACAAATTATGAAGTTTTAGGCCGAACGCTTGTGAAATGGGGCAAAATCGAATACACTGAACTCAGTTTCCCGGAAAGGAGAACCCCCATGGAACTGAATTTTTATACTCTGAGCGTAATTTATCTGGTCTACTCGTTCTTGGGCTGGGTTGCAGAGACCGTCGTTGCTACCATCAAGGGGCGGCATTTTGCCAACCGTGGTGCAGCCTCCGGCCCCTTCTGCTTTGTTTACGGCGTGGCTGCGGTGCTGATGACCGTCGGCCTTACCGATCTGCGCACCCGCCCGGTCGCTCTGTTTTTTGGCAGTACCCTCATCGCGACGATGGTAGAATGGCTGACCGCAAAATTGCTGGAACGGATGCACCACCGCCGCTGGTGGGACTATTCCGACAAGAAGTTCAATTTTGATGGCTATATCTGCCTGCAATACTCCCTGCTCTGGGGTGTTCTGGGCACGGTCTGCCTGCTCTGGGGCAACGGTCTGCTGTTCCGGCTCTGTCTGCTCATCCCAAGCTGGCTGCTCCACCCTGCGGTATGGGCTGCCATGAGCATTGCCCTGCTGGATCAGATCGGCACCGCTTTCGTCGTGGACCGCTACGCCGACAGCCATCCCCGGCTGGAGCAGCTGAATCAGGAGCTGAGCAAAAGTTCAGACCGCCTGCGCCAGAAGATCGCTACCAGCGTGGAAAAGCGAATTCAAAAGGCCTACCCGGAGGCCGCCCGGCCCGAGCCCACGGTCTCCACTGAAAAGGTCATCAGCCTCAGCGACCTTGTCTGGCTCTTTGTCATTGGGGCTTTTCTGGGGGATGTGGTGGAGACCATTTTCTGCCGCATCACCGCCGGGGTCTGGATGAGCCGTTCCAGTCTGGTCTGGGGGCCCTTCAGCGTGGTGTGGGGGCTGGCCTTGGTGCTTTCCACCATTCTGCTGCGCAACAGCGAACACAAGAGTGACCGCTCCATCTTCTGCTTCGGCGTTGTGATGGGCGGTGTCTATGAGTATGTGTGCAGTGCTGTGGGTGAACTGCTGTTCGGTGTGATCTTCTGGGATTACAGCGGCTTCAAGTTCAATCTGGGCGGACGCATCAATCTGCTGTACTGCTTCTTCTGGGGCATTGCGGCGGTGGTCTGGCTCCGGCACGGCTACCCGCTGGTGGCTAAACTGATGGCGAAGGTCCGCAGCCACGTCAAGCCATGGATGACCCTGATCCTGACGATCTTTATGGCCGTGAACATGATCCTTTCGGCCTGTGCACTGGCCCGGTACGATGCCCGCACCAGCGGCGTTGCACCGCAGAACTCCGTGGAAGTCTATCTGGACGCCCATTTTGACAATGCACGGATGGAGCGGATCTACCCCAACGCAAAAAAAGTGAGCAAGGCCGGTTAAAATTTTCGATTTTACTTGCTTTTCCGCTCAAAAACAGGTATAATATTCGAGACTTTTATTACAGGACGTTTCACTGCAAAGGCTGGGCTCTGTAATAAAAGTTTCTTTTTTGTCTGTGAAGTTTCACACAACACATTAAAAGGAGAGAAATTATGCTGATCCCTGTTCTGTTGTTCATCGTCGGCCTGCTCTGCCTCATCAAAGGCGGAGACTGGTTTGTTGACGGTGCCACCGGCATTGCCCGCCGGTTCCATGTACCGGAGCTGCTCATCGGTGCCACCGTGGTGTCCATTGGCACCACCCTGCCCGAGGTCATGGTCTCCACCACCTCGGCCCTGTCCGGTCACGGTGAGATCGCCTATGGCAACGCCATCGGCTCGGTCATCTGCAACGCCGCCCTCATTGCCGCCATCACAGTGGCTGTCCGCCCCGGCAAGGTGGACCCCAAAAGCCTGCGGACACCGGTGCTCTTCTTCTTTGCCGCCGCTGCCCTCTACACCGGCGTAGCTTACACCACCGGCTACTTTGCCCGCCCCATCGGCTTTGTGCTGCTGGCCATGTTCGTGGCTTACATCGTCTGCAATGTCATGGCAATGAAAAACGCCCCGCAGACCGAGGAAGAAGAGGAAGATGCCGGAGAGAGCACCCTCGGCAAAGACATGCTCCTGCTGGTGGTGGGTGCTGCCCTCATCGCCGTGGGTGCCAACCTGCTGGTGGACAACGGCACCCTCATTGCGCAGGCTCTGGGCGTGCCTGAGTCTGTCATTGCCCTGACCTTTGTGGCTCTGGGCACTTCCCTGCCGGAACTGGTCACCGCCATCACCTCTCTTGCCAAGGGCCACGGTGCGCTGTCTCTGGGCAATGTCATCGGTGCAAACGTATTCAATCTGGTGCTGGTCAGCGGCGTGTCCGTCTCTCTGGCTCCCTTCAGCATCCCGCAGGAATCCACCATTGCCGGCATGAACGCCTCGCTGGTCATGGACATTCCGGTGATGTGGGCCGTCATGCTTCTCCTGACCGTGCCCGCACTGCTCAAGGGCAGGCTGTCCCGTTGGCAGGGCATCCTGCTGCTGTGCATCTACGCAGCCTTCTGCGTGGTCCAGTTCACCATGTAATTTCATCATTGCACAAAAAAGCTCCGCCGGACGTGAACCCGGCGGAGCTTTTCTTATTTCAGGCTTACTGCTGTGCGAAGATCTTCACTTCGTCCTTATCCATAAAGGCGGCACCGGCAAAGCCTGCGGCTTCCAGCTGGCCCAGCTGCTTGCCCAGCTTCTTAGCCTGTGCCAGAACGGTGACATTGTAGTTTTCCCGCAAGGCTGCGGCCTTTGCCAGCACGGCGGTGAAGTCTGCGTCCTTGCCGTAAAGCAGGGCGATCTTCTGCTTTGCGCCGGGGATCTGATATCCCTGCTCCAGCAGGATGCCGCAGACCCGCTCGAAACCAATGGAGAAGCCCACAGCCGGCACCTGAGTGCCCAGGAACTTGCCCACCATGTTGTCGTAACGGCCGCCGCCTGCCACGGCACCGCTGAACTGCGGACAGGTGATCTCAAACACCATGCCGGTGTAGTAGCCCTGACCACGGACCAGACTGGGACAATAAGCGACCTGATACCGGCCATCGGCCATGGCGTTTGCAGTGGCCAGAACGTACTTGAGGTCATCTGCAATGGCAGGGTCGGCGCAGCGGGCGGCCACAGCATCCAGCGTGACCTCACCGGCAGCAATAAAATCAGCCAGTGCATTGATGGCATTTTCGGGCAGCTGCTTTTCGGTCAGCTCTGCCTTGACGCCCTCGGCACCGATCTTATCCATCTTGTCAAAGGTGATGCAGACGGAATCCAGCGTATCAGCGGCAAACCCCATGCTCTCCAACATTCCACGGAGGATGCGGCGATCGTTGATGTTGACGGTGAAACCGGTAAAACCGATGCTCAGCAGGGCCCGGGTGGTCACATCGATGAGCTCCACCTCAGCGTTGGGAGAAGAATCGCCCAGAATATCGATATCGCACTGGACAAACTCCCGCAGACGGCCCTTCTGCGGACGCTCGGCACGGAACACCCGGTCGGTCTGGATGACCTTGAAGGGGCTGGGCAGCTTGTCTTTGTTGGCCGCATAGTAGCGGGACAGGGGCAGGGTCAGGTCATACCGCAGGCCCATATCGGACAGCTGCTTGGGGTCGCCGGTGTTCAGGGCGGCGGTGAGCTTGTCGCCCCGCTTGAGCACCTTGAAGATCAGGTTCAGATTGTCGCCGCCGTCGGACTTGTCCAGATTCTCCATATCCTCCAGCATAGGGGTGGAGATTCGTTCAAAGCCGGATGCCCGGTAGGTCTCAAGGATCTTCCCCTGAATGTAGTCCCGGAGACTCTGCTCTGCGGGAAGAAGGTCCCGCATACCCTTCAATGCCTGTGTTTTCATATCGATAAACCCTCACTTAAAACTCAAATATATAACTTTATTATAAGGGAACCTGCCGATTTGTCAATCAAAAAGGGCACACTATCCGCCGAGGTGAAACGAAAATGCAGCAATTTACGGCAAAACATCCCTGGGCCATCCTTGCAGCGGGAGCAGCCATCCAGATCCTCACCGGGCTTCCGGCGGCATGGGGGGTATTCCAGAACCCGGTCATGGAGGAATATGGCCTGTCCGAGCAGGCGGCGGGCTACGCTTTCGGGCTGCTCATTGCCGCCTTTGGGGTAGGGTGCGTCATCGGCGGCTTTTTGCAGGACCAGCAGGGTCCCCGGGCGGCGGGGCTCTGGGGCACCGCCCTGCTCTGCGGGGGCTTTTTTGCCGCTGCCCTCCTACCCGGAGACTGCGGCAGGCTCTTCTTTGGGGCGTTCAGCATCCCGGCGGGACTGGGCACGGCCTTCCTGTACCCTTCCATTCAATCCTGTGCGCAGAAGTGGTATGCAGACCGCAAAGGGCTTGCCACCGGCATCATCGGCGGGGCAGTCGGGCTTTCGGGTGCATTCCTGACCCTCTTCGTCCGGGCTGCGCTAAAAGGCTTTGGCCCGGTGCAGGGCATCCGGGGAGCGTTCTGGGCCCTTGGAGCCCTGACCCTGCCGGTCTGTCTGGCAGGGAGCTTTCTGCTGGCCGACCCTTCCCCTGCGCCGCCAAAGCCTGCGGAGCAGGGCCGGGCAAAAGCCGCTCCGCCGCTGGATTATTCCCCATGGCAGATGCTCCGCACCCGGCAGTACTGGCTCTGCGCCGGGGCAGTCTGCTTTTCCACCCCCGCCGTTCTTCTGTTCAGCCCCATTATTTTAAAGCTGGGGATGGAGCGGGGGCTGGACGAGACTTCCGCCCTCTGGTCGGTGGTGCTGGGCAGCGTGGGCAGTGCTGCCGGGCGGTTGCTGATGCCCCTGCTCAGCGATAAGATCGGCCGCCGCCCCACCGACCTGATCCTCTTTGCTGCTTTGTTCCTGCTCTCGGCCTGCTTCTGGTTTGCGCAGGGCTGGGCCGTGGTGTCCGTTTATGCTGGGCTCACCTTCTGCTACTCGGCT
>CALDNF010000053.1 GCA_937917475.1 uncultured Faecalibacterium sp. | reverse complement strand
CTGTGTCTCTTTCAGCATTTTGCACATCTGAAACTTGTTTTCAGATACACTCTACAAAAAAGGAGCAGAACATGGAGGAAAAGAAGCCAAAAACCTATCTGGAAGTGATGTGTACGGCCTGCGTGGAACACCGGGGCATCGACCTTGAGGGGGACTACTGGAAGCAGCCGGAGTTTGAACAGCTGAAACAGGAGATGGTAGCGGGAACATACGGATTGGATATGGCATGGATGGTGGAAAAGACCCTTGTGGGACAGAAGCGGCTGGAAGAAATTTACGGCCCCTACTGGCTGGGCATTGAGCGAGAACTGACCCCGGAGGAGCGTAGACAATCCACATGGTTCAAAAGCTTGTGCGATTGGGAGGAGCGACAAAACGATAAGGCTGTCAGCGAGGAAAATGTCTGGAAATACTTCTTCCGGGACGGTGGCGAAAAGAACCCCTCGCAGCTGGGGCTGGTTCCCCGGCTGAAACGGTGGGGCTTTGATGTGGATTCCTTCCCCGATGGACAGGATAAGATCAAACTGCTCTATTTTATTTACTGTTATGAGAACAAAAAGCGGGAAGGCGGCAAAACCGTCCGGCTCACCAAACTTTTGGAAAACCCCACAACAGAAAATGTGGACGACAGCATTGTGGGACACCAAACCAAAAATGGGGAACTGACGCAGGAACTGAAATGCAACATTGCCCGGGAGGTGCCGGAAGATTACCGGGCAAGGGTCAATGCGGATATCGTCCAAATGGGGAGAAACTGGAATGATTTCTTGGCGCACATCCGATTTTGGGTGGAAAATTCAAGGAATGGCTCCAATTTGCCGATTCTGTATGGGGTTCGGGATGAGCTGAAAAAGGTGGCGGATGAAATGCTCCCGGGTGCAAGAGGAGCGTATCAAGCTCCTATTCTATCGAGCTTTTATCTGAAGCTGTCCGAGCATGAGCAGCTGGGCTGTGAAAATGACCTGATGGATGCCGGAGAGACTCTGCCCGAACTGCCGAAACTGACCTTCCGTCTGGAGGAATACCGGAAACTGGAAGATGAGCAAATCCCCAAAGAAAAGGCAGAGACGTGGCTGCGGAACAAAAAAGAACGCCTGCTTCCCCTCATCTATGAGACGGACCCTGTGACGAAACAACAGGAAAAGGATTATGACAAAGCTGTGGAATCGGTGATAAAACTGATCTCAGTATCGGATTTTAATACGGCATCGATCGGACGAGAAGATCTTCCGGAGCTGTGGCTCGTGGCGGCAATGCAGGTGATGACCGGAGAAGAGCGGAAGGAAAAGCCCGAGATCAACTATTACCGCCATCAGACCTCCGAGCGGCGGACGCTGGAAAATGAAGCCAAAGACGGCCTGAATTCCCGCACGAAATCTCAGTTGATCCTGCTCCACCGGATCAATCACCGCTATTATGCTTGTCTGGGGCTGGAAAAAGAAGATGCCTGTGCATTTGAGATCGAAAAGATCATCAGCCGTTTCCGCTGCCGGGAGCTGGAAGCCAACAGTCTGGATGAAATGGAGTATCTGCACGATAAATTTATGAAGGCTATTTGGTGAATTCTAAAAAAACATTTTTGTGTCCTAGGCGCACGTCCTCGATTCTGTTATTATACTAGTGCGGGAACGCAATCCGCAAAAATAACAGAACATGGAGGATTTTGCAATGCAAACCAAAAAGGTACAACTGGTGGGCGTCATTCACGAAAAGGGCAGCTTTGACCTGACGCAGGGCCACAAGCGGGGCGAGGGCCGCAGCTGGAAAAACGGAAAGTGCACCACGCCCACCGGATACGGCTGGGCTGTGGTGTCGGAGCCTACCAAGCTGATTGCGGTGGTGCAGCCGGATGCAGTGGACGAGGATGCCAGCAACTATGTCTTTGTGACTCATTTCTTCCAGAACAATTGGGGCAAACTGTCGGAAAAACGGGTCAACGCCATTACTGCTACCCAGCCCAAGGAGCTGGAAGTGGAAGTCAACGAGGCGGGCAAAGGCGGCTTATACTATACCGCAACAGAAGCCGGCCTTGCCGATTGGCTGGACCGGGCCATGAATTACCATAAAAAGCACTGAATGACGCAAAAATCCCCCTGCCATGGAAGTCTCCGGCAGGGGGATTTTGCATATTTGCGTAATTTATACAGCGGCAGCGGCCTTTTCGGCAGCGTCCACAACGTGGCCTACCAGCACTGAGGTGGTCACGGTGCCCACACCGCCGGGCACCGGGGTGATGGCTTCCACCACCGGTTCGGCTTCGGCAAAGCGGACATCGCCGCAGAGCTTGCCTTCTTCGTTGACGTGGATGCCCACATCCACCACGACCTGACCTTCCCGCAGGCAGTCGGCTCCGATGTATCCCATTTTGCCCATGGCGACCACCACAATGTCGGCTTCCCGGCAGAGAGAGGGGAGATTCTGGGTCCGGGAGTTGCAGAGGGTGACGGTGGCGTTTTCCCGGTCCAGCATCATGGCGGCGGGTTTGCCCACCACAAGGCTGCGTCCCACCACCACGGCACGTCTGCCCGAAAGGGGGATGTTGTAGTGCTTCAAGATCTCAAGGCAGGCCTGTGCCGTGCAGGGCGGGTAGCCGATGGCAGTGTTGGTAAACACCCCGGCCAGAGAACCGTCCGTGATGCCGTCGATGTCCTTTTCCGGGGCCAGAGCCGCACGGATGGTGCGGTCATCGAACTGCTTGGGCAGGGGACGGAAGAGCAGACAGCCGTGAATGGAAGGGTCGGCGTTGACCTCAGCCAGCACGGCCAGCAGCTCGTCCTGCGCAGCGTCGGCGGGCAGAAGATACTGCTTTACAGTTACGCCCACCTTGCCGCAGCGGGTGATAACGCCCCGTTCATAGGATAAATCATCTGGGCGTTCGCCCATGCGGACTACGGCCAGCGTGGGGGTGATGCCCCGAGCAGCCAGAGCCGCACAGCGGGCAGCGTTTGCTTCGTTCATGGCGGCCACCACCGGCGCACCTTTTAAAATAACAGCCATTTTCAATTTCCTCTCAGTCGTCCGGAAACTTCGTTAAAGACCTCATCGGCCATGGGAGCGAACTTGGCCAGCATGGCATCCGCCCGGGCGTTCAGTTCATCGGCATGGTGTCGGTCGGACATCAGCTTGGTGTTGGTCGCAACATTCAGCCCGGAAGCCTGCAGTGCTGCCTTGCAGAACAGGGCGGCACATCCCGCATCCGAAACGGCCAGTACACTGCCCTTTCCGGCATAGTCCCGGGCCAGCGCAATGCCCTCGCAGCAGGCGGACATGATCTCCAGCGGCACAGCGCAGGCACCGTCCAGTGCAGTTTCGAGGACGGCGGCTTTGTGTGCAGCCTGCTCGGGGGTATCTTTGGGCAGTTTATAGGCTGCGGCCAGAGGCAGAAAGGCTTCGGCATCGGCCTGCACCAGATGTTCCAGTTTTTTGCGCAGAGCAGCAGCCTTTTCGTTCATGGCAAGAATGTCCGCTTCCACAGCGGCATATTTCTTTTTGCCTGCGGTCAGGCTGCCCACCATGCTGCCCAGCGCAACGCCCGCTGCACCCACAAGGGCTGCGGCACCGCCGCCGCCGGGGGCAGGAGCCTTGCCGGAAAGCTCTTCCAGAAAGCCCTCACAGCTCAATTTTGTCAGTTCCACGATAGATGTTTTCCTCCGTTATAAACGCATCCAGCACCCGGTCCAGCGGCCCGGCAGCGGCGTGCTCCACCCGCTGCCCTTCAAAGGCCGCACCGATCACCACAGCCCGGGTGCACCGGGGCAGAAAGCGGTCATAGTAACCCTTTCCCATCCCAACCCGGCGGCAGGCAGCATCAAAGGCGGTGCAGGGCACGACCACGAGATCCAGCTGTTCCGGTGGAAGGATGCGGGCCCGGCTCAGGATGGGGGTGTGGATGCCGTAGGCACCTACTTCCCAGCCATCGGCTCCGGGTACGGCGGCAGTCAGGGTGAAATTTTCGCCGCAGACCGGATAGGCTACGGTCTTTCCCTGCCGCCGGGCCGTTTCCGCCAAAGCCGAAAGATCCACTTCTCCGCCAAAAGATGCATAGAGCAGAATCGTTTCTGCCCGGGCGAAGCAGGACAGAGCGGTAATCCGGGCGCAGAGCGCAGCGTTGGCAGCGGCTCTTTGCTCGGCAGGCAGAGACCGCCGGGCCGCAATGCCCTGCCTGCGCTGTGCGGCCTTTTCGCTCAAAAGACAGCCGGGCTCGTTCATGAAGTTTCCTCCGGTGCTGAAATCCTGCACAAAAGCAGGATGCAAAATTTATACAATTATAATAAACGCTGCGGCCCTAAAATGCAAGCACTTTTAGGGTGTGTCATACATGGCCTGCGCCATTTTGCTGGCTTCCTCGGCATCCATCAGCCCTTCGATGACGTTGCGGACGGCACAGCCCACGGCAAATTCGTATTTCTGGATGGAGAATCCCCGGGGGATCGGTTCTTTCAACCCCCGGCGGCCCAGACCAAAACTCTTTTTGGCGGCGGTCATCCAGGGGAATACACTGTAGTTCTGGAAATCGTCGTAGGCGTCCACGATGGGAGAGGTGCCGCCCAGACGGACCAGAAGAGAAGCAACCTCGGTGGAGTAATACCAGTTGAAGAACTGCTTGCAGGCAGCAGTCTTTTTGCTGTAGCGGGAAATTCCAACAATGCCTCCGCCCAGCAGGGGCTTGTGGCCCGGGATGACGGCAGCACCTACCTTGCCTACCACATTGGAGCGGCGGGAGTTGATGAGGGCGGCGGCGTAATTGGAATAGACCACGGTGGTCGCCGTGGTGCCCTCGGCAAACTGTTTGATGTTATCACTCCACCACTGCTGTTTGCTGGCGTACTGCTCCATCTCATGATACTGCTGCATGGCGGCTATCATTTCGGGGGTATCCAGACGGATACGACCGTTGGCATCACAAAAATCCTCTGCCCGGGCCAGATAGTAGGGGAGAAAGTCGCTGGCGATAAAGGATGCCGAGCCGCAGGTCAGGGTGGCTCCGTAGAGGGTGGGAGAGTCCGGGTTGTACTGGCGGGTAAAGAATTTGGCGATGTGAAGATACTGCTCGTAGGTGGTGGGAATGGTCAGCCTCTCGTGGTACTGCTCATAATAAGAACGGCGGAGTTTGGCATCCTGAAACAGGTCGGTCCGGTAAAGGAAGATCTGTACGCTGGGGTCCAGAGGAAGGGCATAGAAGCGGTTGTTCAGATGGGAATAGCTGTCGTAGCTGCCCTTGATGAGCCGGGGCGGAAGCTCCTCCGGACGGATGGGAACCTGATCGAAGGGGAGAAAAATACGTCGGCCAATGCTGTCGAACTTGGCCACATCAATCCGGATCAGGTCATAGGTAAAGTTGGAACCGATCAGGCTGAGCTGAGCATGAAGATCATTGTAAGGAACTTCGATCATCTTGACCCGAATGCCGCTGTACTGCTCGAACTCGGGCAGGAGATCCCGCAACGCCTGAGAAGAGGGGTTGTCCAGTGTCAGCATGGTGATCTCTTCACCAGGCATCCGCCGGACATTCCGGAACTGTGCCGGGAAGCCCTTGGGCGGAGAGAGAAATTCCCGGACACTCTGCTTTGCCCCGGCCGAAAGGCTGGGGAGCAGTTTGACGATCTTTACGCCCAGAGTGCCGTAATCCAGCTGATAGAGACTTGCAGCGTCGGGAGCAGGGGAAACCGAATCGCCCACTGTGAGGATAGGGGGATGGTTCGGCATCTGCAAAATACGGAATGCCGAGAGCAGGGCGGCAGTGCAGACGGAGCTTTGGGTAAGAATCACATCGCAGGTGCCGCTGTTCCGTGCCAGATCAAAGGCCTGATTCAAAGCCAGCTTATAATCGGCAGAAACAGAGCGGAACCGCAGCTTTTCCCGGAACGCTGCCTGCTGCAGCTGGTCAAAAAGCAGATCCACTGAGCTGCCGTGGCTCTCGGGCCCGAAATAAACGATGGAACGCTGTCCGTTTTCAACGCAGCGGCGGATGATCTCCTGCCCGGCGGCTGCGGCGTCGAAGGAGAAAAACCACTCGTTTTTTTCCAGATGGGTAGGGCGGCGGTCCACATAGAGGATGGGGCAGGGGAGCTCCCGGTATTTTTCCAGACAGCCGGGGCTCAGGCAGGACACCACCACCAGGACCGCAAGGCTGGACAGGCGGAGACTGTCGATGATGCTCTCTTCTTCAGCGGCGATATCCTCGGTCTGATAGACAAAGAGATCCCGCTGGTCGGCAGGGAGGTTGAGCTGGATGGAGGAAAACAGGTTGAGGTATTTCTCTTCCTTTAAAGAAGGAAGGATCACTGCCACCGAGCTGGCGGCTCCCTGCCGCAGCTTTTTGGCCTGCACATTGGGCACATAGCCAAGCCGCTTGATGGTCTGCTCCACCAGACGGATCTTTTCGATGCTGACTTTTCCGGTCTTGTTCAGCACATTGGATACGGTGCCATGGGAGACACCAGCCTCTCGGGCAATGTCATTGATGGTAGGCACACGGATTCCTCCTTCGGTCAAATGTTCTACCATGATGATAACGGAAAAACGCCAGAATTACAAGCAAAATCAAAAATGTATCCCACGCAATATTGGATTGTGTCACTTAACCGCAGAAAAAATGTCAGAAAAATTACAAAACTACTGACATCATACACAAAAAAAGCAAACCAAAACTGTGTAATTGGTAGAAAGTGCTTTTGACTTTGATGAAAATGATTGACTCGTTCCAATTCCGGTGCTATTCTAAGCACAACACAAGGGCGATGCAAAAACGCCCGGCGACGGAACACAGAATTATGAAGGAATTGTGCAAAGGAGAAAAAATATGAAAAAGATTTCTCGCCGCAGCTTTATCAAGGCTGCTACCATGGCTACCGCAGCGGTCGCACTGACTGCCTGTGGTGGTTCTTCTTCCAGCTCTACCACTGCTTCTTCCACGGCTGCTGCTTCTTCTACCGCAGCAGAGTCCACCCCTTCGAATCAGGGCACCGGCGTCACGCTGAACATTTACAGCAACTCCGTTTCGGACGGCCGCGGCGACTGGCTGGTGGAGCGTGCCGCAAAGGACGGCTTCGTAATCCAGTATCTGGATGCAGGTGGAGCTGACGTTCAGAACCGTCTGCTGGCAGAGAAGAGCTCGCCCATCGCAGACGTGGTGTTCGGTCTGAATGCCATCATGTGGGAGTCCCTGAAGGCAGAGGACATTCTGATCCCCTTCGTTCCCGATTGGGCCGATGAGATCCCCGCCGGTCTGAATGATGCCGACGGCTATTATCACGCTATTGTCAAGCAGGCCATCCTGCTGGTCCATGACCAGAACCAGATGTCCGACGACGAAGCTCCGAAGGATTGGCCCGACCTGTGGACCAAGCCTGAGTTTGATAAGAAGTATGAGTACATGACCAGTCTGGGCGGCGGCACGGTCCGCAACGTTCTGGCCGGTATCCTGACCCGCTATGCAGACCCCAACGGCGATCTGGGCATTGCACAGGAAGGCTGGGATGCCATTGCCGAGTATTACAAGCACGGTGTCCCCAACGAGGAGGGCACGGACCTGTATGGCCAGATCTCCAGCGATACCAGCACCGTTCTCTGCGGCCAGATGTGGTCCTCCGGTGTTGAGACCCGTGATGAGCAGTACGGCACCAAGACGGGCTATGCCGTTCCCGATGTGGGCGTTCCCTACGCCGTAGAAGGTGTTGCTATCGTCAACGGCACCAAGAATGAGGAAGAGGCACAGCGATTCGTCAACTGGTTCGGCAGTGCACAGATTCAGGGTGAGTGGGCAGAGACCTTCTCCACCCTGCCTGCAAACACCAATGCTGTCGATAAGGCAAACGAGTTCAACCAGAAGATCGCTGAGCTGCCCGCACAGCAGATCGATTGGGCACTGGTTGCAGAAAATATCGATGCATGGTGCGAGAAGATCATGCTTGAGTATATGCCGTAATTTCAGCGATGCAGCATTGAACGCTCTGCATTGAAGCATTGAATACAAAAGGCCGGTTTGCAGAAACACAGCGAGCCGGCCTTTTTTGAAACGACCATGATTTGAGGTACCGCACATGATCAAACTTGAGCATATTGAAGTGACATTCGGCACGTTTAAAGCCCTGAAGGACATCAACATTGAGATCAAAGAGGGCGAATTCTTCACCTTCCTTGGCCCCTCCGGCTGTGGCAAAACAACTACTCTGCGCACCATTACCGGTTTTATCCATCCCAGCAACGGCACGGTCAGTGTCCGGGGCAAAGATATCACCGATACTCCTATTGAAAAGCGCAACATCGGCATGGTGTTCCAGAGCTACGCACTGTTCCCCACCATGACCGTTTATGAGAACATCGCCTTTGGCCTGCAGGTCAAGAAGATGGACAAGGAAGAGATCCGCAAAAAGGTCCTTGAGATGAGCAAGAAAGTGGATCTGAGCGAAGAGCAGCTGAAAAAGAAGGTGTCGGAACTTTCCGGCGGCCAGCAGCAGCGTGTTGCCATTGCCCGTGCTCTGGTCACCAACCCCGAGATCATCTGTCTGGATGAGCCGCTGTCCAATCTGGATGCAAAGCTCCGTGTCCAGCTGCGAAATGAGCTGAAAGATCTTCAGAAGCGGTTCGGCATCACCACCGTTTACGTCACTCACGATCAGGAAGAGGCTTTGACCCTTTCGGACCGGATCGCCGTCTTCAACAAGGGTGTCATTGAGCAGATCGGCCGCCCGGACGAGATCTACAGCCATTCTGCTACCGAGTTTGTCTGCAACTTCATCGGCGATATCAACCGCCTGAACGAGGAATTCCTTGTGAGCACCGGTGCAGCCAAGGTGCCCGGTGTGGATGTCAAGAAGCACTGCTACATCCGGTTGGAACGGATGCACGTCAATGAGCATATGGCCACCGACACCCTCAAGACCGAGGCTGTGGTGGAGGACTTTGAGTTCTACGGCCTGTACATCAAATACACCGTCCGTGCCTGCGGCCAGACGGTCAAGGTCATCGAGAAAAACAGCGGCAAATCTCTGTACCAGAAGGGCGACACCGTAACGCTGAGCTACAACCCGGCTGACATCATGCAGTACGAGGGGTGATCCAGATGAAGGAAAAGAAATTCTCATTTACACCGCAGACCCTATGGAACATTGCGATTTTTGTCTTTTTTGCGTGGTTCATCTTTGCGTTTCTGGTGTTTCCCAACCTGAACACCATCGTCAGCGTCTTTTACCAGAACGGCCACTTCACGACGGAAGTGTTTGATAAACTGATCCACTCCACCAAGGCCATGCGAAGTCTGCGCAACAGCCTGATCCTGGCCCCCAGCCTTTCCATTACGGTGGGCTTTGTGGGCATCAGCATCGTGCTCATCACTGAGTATTTTGACATCAAGGGTGCCAATATCCTTCGGCTGGGCTACATGACTACCCTGATCTACAGCGGCATCATTCTGGTGTCTGGCTACAAATTCGTCTATGGCAAGACTGGCATCCTGACCAACCTCTTTGCCAAGATCTTCCCCAATTTCCCCATTAACTGGTTCGAAGGTTACTGGGCGGTCCTGTTCGTCATGACCTTTGCCTGCACATCCAACCACATGCTGTTCCTCCGCAATGCCATGCGTTCGGTGGACTTCCAGACGGTGGAAGCGGCACAGAACATGGGCGCATCCCAGTTCCGCATCCTCACCAAGGTGGTTCTGCCTACCCTGACGCCCTCGCTGATGGCGGTTACCATCCTGACCTTCATCACCGGCCTGTCCGCAACATCGGCTCCCTTGCTGGTAGGTGGTCAGAATTTTCAGACCATCACCCCGATGATCCTTACCTTTGCCAATAACGTGAGCTCCCGCCCGCTGGCGGCTCTGCTGGCGTTGTTTCTGGGTGCAGCCACCATTATCCTGCTGACCATCATGATCCAGATCGAGAAGCGGGGCCATTATATGTCCGTTTCCAAGGTCAAGACCACCATCGTCAAGCAGAAGATCCGCAACCCTATTCTGAATGTGCTGGCCCACGTTTATGCATATTTCCTGTTCCTGATCTATATTACTCCGGTGGCACTGGTCATTCTGTTCTCCTTTACGGATGCCGCTACCATCGCAAGCAAGAAGCTGACCCTTTCCAGCTTTACCCTCAAAAACTACATCTCCATTTTCCAGAAGGCTACGTCCTATAAGCCTTTTCTGGTCAGTATCGCATATTCCGCCATTGCTTCCTTCTGCGTGGCTGTCATCGTTCTGGTGGCCTGCCGCATCCTGCAAAAGCGGAAGGACCATCTGGCCGGTGCGCTGGAATATGGCCTGCTGATCCCCTGGCTGCTGCCCACCACCCTGATGGCTTTGGGTCTGATCACTACTTACAACAGCCCCCGGCCCTGGATGTTCAACCAGATCCTGACCGGCACTTCGGTCATTATGCTGATCGGCTACATCGTCATCAAGATCCCCTTTACCCTCCGTATGACCAAAGCCGCATTCTTTTCTCTGGACGATTCGCTGGAGGATGCCGCCCGGAATATGGGTGCAAAGCCGCTGTATACCTTCCTGCGGGTCCAGCTGCCCATCATCATGCCTACGGTTCTGGCAATCTTTGCCCTGAACTTCAACGGCCTGCTGGGCGATTACGATATGTCCGTCTTTATGTATCACCCCCTGCGTCAGCCGCTGGGTGTATACATCAAGTCGCTGTCGGAATCCGAGAGCAATGCAGACAATGCGGCACTGACCTTTGTATATGCCGTGCTGATGATGGTCATCTCCACGCTGGTCATGTATCTGGTCTACGGCAGAGGCAACAAGCTGGATGAGAGCAAGAAATAACAATAACACGGTTCAGAAATGAGGTAAGTTCAATGGTTGGCAAAAAAGAATATGCAGAGATCAATCAGCTTCTGAATAAACGTCTGGACGAAAAAAAGATCCTGATCGCCGTACATCGGGGAACCTGGGGCGGCAACATCATTGAGAACACCAATCTGGCCTATGAGCAGTCTCTTGCCATGGGTGCGGATATGTTCGAGTGTGACCTGTCCAATTCCACAGATGGTGAGCTCTATTGCTTCCACGACGGCGGTGAGTCCCGTATCCTTCATGAAGAGGACAACATCAAGACCATGTCCTCGGAGAAGATCGACTCCCTTGAGTACTTCAACTGCATCGGGGAGCCCAGCGGCGTCCATGTCCAGCGGTTTGAAGAGACCCTGAGCCACTTTACCCATGGGGAATTGTTCAATGTGGACCGCTCCTGGTTCTTCCTGCCCATGGTGGACGAGGTGATGCGTAAATATCCTGCTGCTGTGCAGCAGGCTGTCATCAAGACCCCGGTGAAGGACGAGTATCTTGAATTTTTCCAGAACTGCCCGGTCAAGTATATGTATATGCCCATCGCTTACTCTATGGACGAAGTGCGCAAGGTGCTGAGCTACGACAAGATCAATGTCGTGGGCGTGGAGGCCATTGCGTTTACCGAGGATTCCGAGATGAACGACCCCAAAAACATCCAGTGGATGCGGGAACAGGGCCTGTACGTCTGGACCAACAGCATCACCCTGGGCCGGGGCCATATGCTCAGCGGCGGCTGTGATGATGACAAGGCCCTTGCTGAAGGCCCCGACGCATCCTGGGGCGTACTGATCGAGCGGGGCTACAATGCACTCCAGACCGACTGGCCGTCTCAGCTGGCAGAGTACCGCTGCAAGAAACTCGGCGTATAAACACAGGACGGCAGAGGCTGGCAGGTCTCTGCCGTTTTCCGTAAAGGAGGCGGATGAAGTGCAGATATTTTACGGCACCGGCAACGAGAGCAAGCTGCGGAATATGCGGGCTCTGCTGGAAGGAATGGACGTGCAGCTGCTCAGCCCCGCAGAGCTGGGGATTGCCCTGCCTGCGGTGGAAGAGAGCGGAGCTACCCCGCTGGAAAATGCGGAACTGAAAGCCCGGGCATATTATAAGGCGACTGGTCTGCCCAGTTTTGCGCTGGATTCCGGCCTTTACCTTGAGGGGGTGCCTGATGCAGAGCAGCCTGGCCCCTATGTCCGCCGAGTGCACGGAAAAGAACTGACCGACGAAGAATTTATTGCATATTATGCCGGGCTGGCCCATGCCCACGGCGGAAAGCTCCGGGCACAGTTCGTGAATGGGCTGTGCGTGGTGCAAAATGATGGTACCTGCAAGACCGCCTTTGGCCCCGCAGTTTCAACGGACTGGTTCTGGATCGTAGACCGGCCCTGCGAGGTACGGCTGAAGGGCTTCCCGATGGACAGCATCGCCATTGACCCGGGAACGGGACGCTATTGGGTCGAAAACGATTTAAAAGATGAATCAAGTGCAAAAGGTTCTTCTCTGGCGGTTGGCATCCGCAGGTTCTTTGCCGAATTACTCCAAAACTGCTGACACGCTGAAATCAAAAATGTAAGGTCCGATGATGGATTCTGGGTGAATCTTTGAGGTTAAAAAATAATGCTTCACGCTAGGGAAATCACACTGGGTGCGATTGTTTTGCGAATTGTTATGGCGGAAGTCCTTGGCGGCGTAATTGGTTCAGAACGTGGAAGAATGAATCGTCCGGCTGGAATGCGCACCTATATGCTGGTCAGCATTGGTTCCTGCGTGGTTATGATGATAAACCAATACGCCTATCAGGTCTATGGTGTCGGCGATCCTGTTCGTTTGGGTGCGCAGGTCGTCAGCGGCATTGGATTTCTGGGAGCGGGAACGATCATCGTCACAACGCACAATCAGATCAAAGGCCTGACGACCGCTGCCGGACTTTGGGCGTCAGCGTGTATTGGCCTTGCGATCGGGATCGGCTTATATGAGGTTGCCATTGTTGCCGGCATTGCAGTTTTTTCGGTTCTTACCGTGATGCACCGGTGGGATTTTTATATGAGAAACCGCACCAATATGATCGACCTGTATATTGAATTGGACGCAAGCATTTCCTTTGGTGAATTTTTGCGGAATACACGGGAATTGGATTTGGAGTTAAGCGACATTCAAAAAGAGGATCACTCTCATTATGATGCCGATGTCGTTCCGTTTACGGTTACGGTCCGAAGCAAGACAAGCCGTACACAAGATGAGGTTCTTAGTATCATCCGGCGTATGGAAGGAATAAAATACTATGAAGTGATTTAATGGAGAATTTTTCAGAATGATTAAAAATATTGTGTTTGATATGGGCAATGTCCTGCTCCGGTTTGAGCCGGAACTGTTTCTGGATCGGTGGACTCACGACGAGCAGGATCGTGCCCTGCTCCGGCGGGAAGTATTCCGCTCGGTGGAATGGGCCATGATGGATCGAGGCACATTGGATGAGCCGGAAGCGGAGGCCCGCATCCTGCCACGCCTGCCCGAACGTCTGCATAAAGCGGCAAAGGGTCTGATCGAGCAGTGGGACGAGCCGATGCTGCCCGTGGAGGGGATGCTGGAACTGGTGCAGGGACTGAAAGCGGCAGGGTATCGGACCTACCTGCTGTCCAATGCGTCCCACCGGCAGCATATCTACAGCCAGAAGTGTGAAGCCATCGGCCTGCTGGATGGAAAATTGATCTCGGCAGATGTGCAGCTGGTCAAGCCGGACCCGCAGATCTACCGCATTTTCCTTGACCGATTTGGCTTAAAAGCAAACGAGTGCGTTTTTATCGACGATACCCCCATCAATGTGGAAGGCGCAGTCCACGAAGGGATGGAGGGCATTGTATTCCATCTGGATGCGGCCGAGCTGCGGCAGAAACTTGCTGCACTGGGGGTCGTTTTCTGAACCAAATCCGAAATTTTCAACGAGGTGTCCTATGGTTTTCTGGGAATGTGTTTTACTGGCCGCTGCTGTGATCTTTGCTGCTGGGGGACTCTGGCTGCTGCAAAGCACAAAAAAGGAGAAGAAGAGCCCACTGGAAGAATTCTCCCGGCGGCGGAACGGTGTGAGCTGCCTTTGTATGGCGGTGCTCTGCGCATTGGCTGGGCTCTGGATCAACTTCTGACACCTGATGTTCTATTGCCATCACCTTCATAATTCTCCTCTGCATCTTGCAGAACAAAAGGGACGGTGCTCATTTTCGAGTACCGTCCCTTTTGTCTGAGAACGAAAAGCCAAATCAAGAATGTTTCCGGAATAATCCCTTGAAACCCTCCCAGAACGCTACCACACGTTCCCGGGGAAGAAAATAATTGACCAGCAGAGCTACGATAACGCCCACCGCCGTATCAAAGATGCGGTTGAGAGAGTAGCTGACATAGGTTTCGATGGGGGTGCTGAAGAGGACGATGCAGAGCACCACACCACCGGGCTGCACCCCGCCGGGCCAGAAATACTGGCACAACAGGATCAGTACCACAATGGCGGCACCCAGCAGCAGGGCCAGATAAACGGTGTGGCCGCCCTGCGGGAACCATCGCAGGTAAAGCCAGAATACAGCAATGGAAAGCAGACCGCCGATCAAGGTGCCGAACAGACGGTTGCCGCCGTTTTTGATGGAGTCCTGCATATCTACGCCCAGACCAAAGATCACACCGATGCAGGCAAAAGCCGGGTTGCGGTCCAGCAGGCAGTAAACAATAGCCACCAGCATGGCGGTGACAGAGGTCTTGATGGTGCGCCAGCCCACATGAAGCCGGAAATCCGGGTGTGGGATGGGGTACGGATGCTGTGACATATTCCAAAATTCCCCTCTCTTTTTGTTGTATCCAAAGAATACCACAGAGAGGGAAAGCCCTACAAGAGGTTTGGCATAAGTAGATAAATTAACAAAGAAATGGGAAAGCTCCTGCGGAACAGGGCAAAGGATCAGACCGTTGCCAGCACGGCAAGGATGCTCTGCCACCGCTCGTTCTGAGGAGAGCTGCGGCGGATGCCGGATGTATTTGAATCTGCCCGCCGGATGGGGGAGGGACGGCTGAGCGGAGCCGGAGCAGCAGTATAAGCGGGGACAAAGGGGTGCTGCTCCGCAGTCCACTGTGCAGCAAGTTGTACGGCCTCCGGACAGCTTTGCAGGGTGCGCCGCTCACTCCCGGCCAGAAAATCGCCCAGCCAGCAGAGGATCGCAGCAATGGGCAGGCAGCTGGCAGCGTTGTCCGCCATATAGCTCCACTGTCCGCCGCAGCCGATAAAGCTTTCGGTTGTGATAATGGCTCCCGAACGGGCAGAAGAACAGGCCGAGAGCGGAAGCCCGCAGGAGCTGCCCGCAAGGCTGCGCAGCTGGTGCAGGATGAGCTCGGTCCGCTGGGCATCCAAAGCGTCATCCCGGATGTAGGCGGAAAAATCAGTCTGCTCCAGGAGCTCGTCCGCCCGGTTGGGGAAGCGGCTGGTCATTTCGCCGCTGGCATTGTGGCAGAGCTGCCATCCCTTGCGGAAAAGCTGAAAATTGAGGTTCCGGCGTCCCATCGTGGAATAAAATACCCGAGCTGCCCCGGTGCGGGGATCCTGCCGCAGTTCCAGATAGGCATCTGCACCGCCGAGGTCCTGTACCTTGACCGTGAGCAGCAGGGTCAGATTGGATTTCTGGGCAGACATAGCCTTATGCATCATCTCAAAATAGCGGGCAGCATCCATGGTAGTGATCTCCTTCCTGTGCGAGAACCTTCTGTTGTTGTCTGACGCCATTATATCACAACTCACAGCAAAAAACAACTATAAGTTTCTGAACGGGAAAAGAATTTAAAACACACAGAGAAAATTTACCAGTGCAAGAGAAATATGGTTGTGACATCAGTCGCCCAGTTCCCGGATCTCATTTTGGATCAGGCGTCCGGCAGCTCGGGCAAGCTGATCCATTCCACGGATTCGGGCAAGATTTTTGCCGTAGATGCGTTCTGCGGCGGGGATGGAGCTGTCCTCACCCATAAAGACTGCCGAGACCCGCAGTCCTTTGCGGCGGAGCTGCCGCACCTCAGCGGCAGCATCGTCCACGCCAAAAGTTCCACCGTAGTCCCGGCCCAGCGGGTTTTCCGGAGAGGGCGGGATGCGGCGGCTGTCGTTGGGGGAGGCATCGGTCAGGAGAATGAGGAGGTGCCGGGAGGCCGGGCCGGGGTCAAAATCCAGAAGATCGCCTGCTGCCCGCAGGGCAAGGCCGTCCCGGTTCCAACCTGAGGCAAAATATTGGTCGATGCTCTGGATGCTCTTGTCCCGAAACCCTTTGAGCACCCGCAGGACCGTATAGCCCCGCAGGCTGGAAAAGCTGCTCACCCGCACCGGGATGCCGCAGCGGGCAAGGCTTTCGGCCAGAATGGACCCCTGCGCCGCAATGACTTCCTGACAGTGAAGCCGGGAAGCGGAACCGTCCAACAGCAGGTCCACGGTGAAGGAGGGATGGTTTTCCTCCTCGGCGCAGCGGAATACCCGGCTGTCATCCAGCAAAGGGGCACGCCAGACCCGGCCGGGGTCCAGATTGCCGCTCCGTGCGATGCGGGCGTTGGGCTGCTGATGGACAAGGATACAGTTTTTGATCTGCTCCGTCAGCCGGAGGACGACGCTGCGGTGGAGCTCCCGGTTTTTGGAGTAATAGGCCCGGTTTCGTTCCGCCTGAAGCTGAGCCTGTTCGGCCAGATGCTTTGCTTCCGGCGTGGGGGCCTGCTCCGGGCTGGGCACGCCTGCGGCAAACCAGAGGTGACACCCCAGATGGTTCCCGGTGCAGAGCTCCTGCTCTGCCTTCCGCAGCCGTTCCGGCGGATAAAGGGAACGGCCAAAGCAGCTTTCGATATAAGCCCGGTCTTCGGCGGCATTCTGCTTTAAGGTGATATGCGCCAGCCGCTTGTCGGCGGTCAGCCCGCCGCCTCCGGCATCCACAGAAGAAGAGTGTTCCACTGTGACCCGGTCAGTTTTGATCATCTGGGTGGGCATGGTCCGGGTCATGAAAGCCGCCAGCAGACCATCCAGATGGAGATGCAGTCCGGCCTTTTTATGGATCTTCCCATCAAAGAGGGCAAACTTTGCGTAAAGGGCCAGCAACACTTCCCGCAGCTGTGCGGGCTGAGGCGGCTGTGCAGGAGCAAGAGCTTCGGCCAGAGAGGATTCGTAAGGGGTCATCACCGGGGCGTTCCGGCCCTGTACTGCCCGCCACCGTGCGGCCTGCATGGTGTAGACCAGCTGGTTTTTCGCCATCCATTCCTGCCGGGAGAGTTTGTACTGGATGGCAAAGAAATAATCTGCATGGGCCCGCCGCAGGTCAGAAAGCACCGGGCGGCAGGGCAGTTCCAGAGTGTAGACAGCGTTTTCGAGGTAGAGCCAGGTCAGGTCGTCCAGCATGGGCTCCCGGGTGTCGCCCTCCCATGCATCAAACAGACCTCGGATGAGGTCGTCGCCGTAGTATTTGTGGACAAGCCCGACCACGCAGTTCATGTAAAAATCAAGGGTGCCGTCGGTATTCCGGGCCAGAAACAAAGGCTCGAAGCCATAGGCCTCTGCCGTATCCCAGACCTGATTGGCGGCCCGCCGCTCTTCGGCGGTATAGCTCGGGGCTTCCATTATTCAAACAGCTTTCCGGCATCGAGCTTGGCCGGGATGCGGGCGGCAATGGCGTCCCGGATGAGGCTTTGCTCGTAGGAATCAAACGCCTTGTTGGTGATGCCCATATCCAAAGCGGCCCCCGCCGGAACGCCCCGGCGCATCAGCCGCAGCGCATCCAGCATCCCTCGCAAATCCAGAGCTTTGGTGGAAATTTCTGCGCTGTCACATTTCTTCTGAAGATCCAGAAAGAGCTGAGCAAACTGATGAACGTACTTTCCGGCAAGGTCGGGGAACTGTGCCCGGAGCAGCTTTTCGAGGTTCTCTTCGGTGATGGTGGGCATCTGGATGACCACGAACCGGGAGGTCAGGGCCTCGTTGAGCTCCCGGGTGCCGGCGTAACCGTAGTTCATGGTGGCAATGAAGCGGGTCTCTTCGGCCAGCGGAATACGGTCGTACCCCGGCACATCGATGGCCCGGCGGAAGTCCAGCACAGCGTGAAGGACAGCCAGAGCCTCATTTTTCGCCATGTTGATCTCATCCAGCACACCGAAGCCGCCGCACTGAGCACAGCGGTAGACCGGTCCCTGACGGAACACCACCTGCCCGCCTGCAAAGGTATCCATGCCGATGAGGGAAGCCGCATCCATATTCACATGAAAGGAGATGTCCCAGGCAGGACGGCCAAAGGCGGCGGCGAGATTTTCTGCCAGCACATTTTTGCCGGTGGCCTTGCCGCCTGCCAGCAGCAGATTTTCACCGCAGAGCAGGGCTGCAAGGGCTTCTTCCCAGACTTCCTTACCATAATAAGTAAAAGCAGGGGAGGGGATGCGGGCAGCAAGGGCCGGGTCCAGCGGGTGCACCGCACGATATTCTTCCACTGCCGAAAGCAGGTCGGGCCGCACACCCTCCTGCCGCAGAGTTTCCATAAGTTCAGACATGAACGACACCTTCTCCAATCGAAAATGGGGCGGATGCTGCGGTCAATTGCAGCAAACCGTCTGTTCAGCCCTATCATAGCACAATCGGCGCAGATTGTGTAGAAGATGAAATGGATTTAAGCAGATTTTTGCCAAGGTGGAAAGATTTCATCCAAAGAAAAATTGACAGGGCCCGCAAAATACGATAGAATAAATTTTGTTATGCAATTTTTAAATAAAGGATGAGAAAATACAAATGATCGAAACGATCGCTGCGGTCAATCAAGCCGTTAACAGTTTTATCTGGGGCATCCCGGCCATGGTCTGCATCATCGGCGTGGGTCTGCTGCTCAGTGTGCGGACCCGCTTTTTGCAGATCCGCAAATTCCCCTATGCCATCAAAACCACCATCGGACGGATGTTCCGCAAAAAGGATGCATCGGATGGAGCCATGACTCCCTTTCAGGCCGTCTGCACAGCATTGGCGGCTACGGTGGGCACCGGCAATATCGCCGGTGTGGCGGGTGCCATTGCCATCGGCGGCCCGGGTGCGGTGTTCTGGATGTGGTGCTCGGCTCTGCTGGGAATGTGCACCAAGTTCTCAGAAGTAACGCTGGCCGTCCATTTCCGGGAGCGGAACAAGAACGGCGAGCTGGTGGGCGGCCCCATGTACTATATGAAGAACGGCCTGAGCAAAAACTGGCAGTGGCTGGCGGTGCTCTATTCTCTGTTCGGCGTGCTCACCGTCTTTGGCACCGGCAACGCTACGCAGGTCAACACCATCGTCACTGCCATTGACTCGGCGGTGCTGGGATACAACGACACCATTGCCAATCTCCTGCCCAACCTGAAC
>CALDNF010000052.1 GCA_937917475.1 uncultured Faecalibacterium sp. | reverse complement strand
CTGGGTCTGGATATCCCGCTGTGGGTCTATATCGTGTTCCAGACCGTGTTCTGCGCTACGGCGGCCACCATCGTTTCCGGCTCCATGGCCGAGCGCACCAACTTCAAAGCCTACTGCGTTTACTCCGCTGCCATCTCGCTGGTGGTTTACCCCATCTGCGGCCACTGGATGTGGGGCGGCGGCTGGCTGCAGAGCATGGGTTTCCATGACTTTGCAGGCTCTGCAGCAGTCCACAATGTCGGCGGCATCATCGCTCTGCTGGGTGCGGCTCTTCTGGGTCCCCGCATTGGTAAGTACGACAAGAACGGCAAGCCCCACGCCATCCCCGGCCATAACCTGACCGCCGGTGCTCTGGGCGTGTTCATCCTCTGGTTCTGCTGGTTTGGCTTCAACGGCGGCTCTTCGCTGAGCCTGTCCACCGATGAGACCATGACCATGACTGGTCTGGTCTGCTTCAACACAAACCTTGCCGCAGCCGTTGCTACCTGCGTAACCATGCTCTTTACCTGGGTGCGCTACGGCAAGCCGGATGTTTCCATGACGCTGAACGGTTCGCTGGCCGGTCTGGTGGCCATCACCGCAGGCTGCGATACTGTGTCTCCCTTTGGTGCCTTTTTCATCGGTCTGGTGGCCGGTTTCCTTGTAGTGCTGAGCGTCGAATTCTTTGACAACATCGCAAAGATCGATGACCCTGTGGGTGCCGTTTCCGTCCACTTTGCAAATGGCGTCTGGGGCACGCTGGCGGTTGGTCTGTTCTCCAACGGCAGCAACACCGAGACTGCGGGCCTGTTCTACGGCGGCGGTCTGAGCCAGCTGGGAATTCAGGCTCTTGGCCTTGTGGCGGTGGATGCCTATGTTCTCATCATCATGTTCCTCATCTTCAAGATCATTGATAAGACCATCGGCCTCCGTGTTCCCGCTGAGGTGGAGATCGACGGTCTGGATATCCACGAGCACGGCCTTGCGTCTGCTTATGCCGGGTTCTCTATCTCCGATGCCAATGCAGCGGCCATGGTCCCCAACGAGAACACTGATCTGGGCGAGGACGATGTGACCAAAGCCACCGCAAAGCAGATCGATGCAGCGGTGCCGGTGGTGAAGGAGCCTGCTCCGGTCATCCACGACGGCGTGTACGACACCGGGATGCACAAAGTGTCCATCATCGCAAAGCTTTCCAAGTTCGATCAGCTTAAGACGGCCCTCAACGATCTGGGCGTTACCGGCATGACGGTCACGCAGGTGATGGGCTGCGGCATCCAGAAAGGCACCAGCGAGAAATACCGTGGTGTGCCGGTGGATTCCACCCTGCTGCCCAAGATCAAGGTGGAGGTCATCGTCTCCAAGATCTCGGTGGATTCCGTGGTGGAAGCTGCCAAGAAAGCCCTTTACACCGGCCACATCGGCGATGGCAAGATCTTTGTTTACAACGTGACCCGTGTGGTCAAGATCCGTACCGGCGAAGAAAACTTCGCTGCCCTGCAGGACGTGGAATAAGCGTTCTGCCCATCCATTGCTGTCCCGCTTTCTTGAAAGCGTGACGATAAATTGTTCTCCTTTTTCCTTTTTCTGATCCGAACAGCAACAATGCAAGGGCTCCGGCTTCCTCCGCACAGGGAGGCCGGAGCTCTTGCGCTTTCTTGACATCCTTTTTTCGGTGTGTTATTCTGAACAACATCGATTTTGCCCGGAATATTCCGGTTTTCCCGGTGGAAAGGAATTGTCTATGAAAAAGTATTCTCCTTATTTTCAGGAAATAAAGCGTGCAGTCCGAGTGCTTTTGAAATGGTTTCTGCTGGCTCTGCCCACAGGCTTTGCCTGTGGTGCGCTGGGCACGGCGTTCCATCTTGCGGTGGAGGCTGTCACCGAACTGCGGACGGAACAGGGCTGGCTGCTCTGGCTGCTGCCGCTGGCGGGTCTTGCCATTGTTGCTTTATATAAGGTGACAAAGTGCGAGGGAATGGGCACCAACAATGTTCTCCGTGCGGTTCAGAGCGGTGAGCCGGTGAGCCCATGGCTGGTGCCTGCCATCTTTCTGGGTACGGTACTTACCCACCTCTGCGGCGGCTCGGCAGGCCGGGAAGGGGCAGCTTTGCAGATGGGCGGCAGCATCGGCTGGAACATTGCCCGGCTGCTCCGGCTGAATGAGCACGACTGCCGCACGGCCACGGCCTGCGGCATGGCGGCGTTCTTTTCGGCCCTCTTCGGTACGCCGCTGGCGGCGACCCTCTTTTCCATGATGGTGGTGGACGTGGGCGTGGTGTTCAGCGTCACCTTTGTACCCGGCTTTGCAGCGGCTCTCATTGCGTATGGGGTCTCTACGGCCTGCGGCATCGCTCCCACACGCTTTGCCCTGACGGCTCCGGAGCTGGGCGTGGGTACGGCCTTCCGGGTGGCAGTGTTGGGCCTGCTCTGCGCAGTGGTCACCCGGGCGTTCTGCGGACTGCTCCACTTCACCGAGCATGAGCTGCCCAAACGCATCCCGAATCCATGGTTCCGGGTATTTGCCGGCGGCGTAGTGGTGGTGGTCCTCTCTTACCTGGTGGGCGTGGGCCGGTACAACGGCGCAGGCATGGGGGTTATCACTGCTGCCGTGGAGCAGGGCGAAGCCCTGCCTTGGGATTTTATCTGCAAGATGGTCCTTACAGCTCTGACGCTGGCTTCCGGTTTCAAGGGCGGCGAGGTGGTGCCCAGTTTTTATATTGGTGCCACCTTTGGCTGCGTGGCGGCCCCCCTGCTGGGACTGCCCGCAGGGTTTGGTGCAGCAGCAGGGCTCATCGCCGTGTTCTGCGGAGCCACCAACACCCTCATCCCTTCCCTGCTGCTGGCTTTTGAGCTGTTCGATGGGGCGGGGCTAGAGCTCATTGCGCTGGGCTGCGGTGTCTGCTATATGCTCTCGGGCCATCATGGTCTTTACAGCAGCCAGACCTTCCTGACCGAGAAGCTTGCCTCGGAGTACACCGAAAAATGGGGGCGGCGCTTCCGCCCTCATGGGCATCGGACGGAAAGCGACTGAATCCTGCGCCTGAAATTTCCGTGCGGCAAGCCTTGATTTTTTTCTGCTGACGTGCTACAATCAGCGTAGTTTCATCCTGTGAAAAACGATGATGCGGACAAACCGGAACTTCGTCCGGCACAGTGCAGAGAGGGCCGCCGCCTGTAAGGCGTGCTGCAAGCGGCCTGCTGTGTGCGAGGCTCCTACCACCGCAGAGTGCAGAGGCGAACCTCTGCCGGGTGCGCCCGTTACAGCACAGCGAGTGGCGCAGCAGCCCGGAAAGGGCGGCGCAATTCGGGTGGAACCGTGGAACGCTTTTGAACTTTCAAAGACGCTTCATCCCGTGTATGTCTGCGGGGTGAAGCGTCTTTTTTGTTTGAAACCACAAGAGCAAAAGGAGTAGTATCATGAAGATCATTTATAAGGACGGCACCGTTGCTGAGTGCCCGCAGGACCAGGAGCTGCACGTCATCCGCCATACCGCAGCCCACATCATGGCACAGGCCATCAAGCGTCTGTACCCCGAGGCTGATTTTGCTTTCGGCCCCGCTACCGAGAACGGCTTCTACTATGACGTGGATCTGGGCGACACCAAGCTGACCGACGAGGATCTGGCCAACATCGAGAAAGAGATGCGGAAGATCACCAAGGAGAATCTGCCCATCAAGCCCTTCATCCTGCCCCGGGACGAGGCCGTCAAGCTGATGGAGGAGCGGAAGGAGCACTACAAGGTCGAGCACATGGCCGATCTGGCAGACGAGACCGAGTTCAGCTTCTACCAGCAGGGCGAGTATGTCGATATGTGCATCGGACCCCACCTGACCTACACCAAGGCTCTGAAAGCCTTCAAGATCACCCAGCAGTCCGGTGCATACTGGAAGAACGACAAAGAAAACAAGATGCTGACCCGTATCAACGGCGTGGCCTTCCACAATCAGGAAGAGC
>CALDNF010000051.1 GCA_937917475.1 uncultured Faecalibacterium sp. | reverse complement strand
TTCAAGACCTGCAAGCAGGTCAGCCCCTTTGGCAATGTGGCCTGCCTGATGTCGGTCACCGGCAGGCAGATTCAGGATGCACTGGAATTTGCAGCCCGTTTTGCCGGGCCGGAGGGCAAGGAAAACGGCGGCTTCCTGCATGTGGCAGGTGCAACTTACGAGATCCACACCGACATTCCCAATACGGTTCAGACCGACGATAAGAACGTCTGGATCGGCGGAGCCACCGGTACGCCTCGGGTTCAGAATGTGAAGATCTACAACAAAAAGACCGGTACCTATGAGCCGCTGGACCTCAATGCCACCTATGCGCTGGCTGGTATGAACTACACCCTGCGCAATCTGGGCGACGGCTTTGCCATGTTCGACGGTGCAACCCTTATCAAGGACTATGTGTCTGAGGATTATCTGGTCATGTCCACCTATGCGGCCATGTTCGGCGGCGTGGATGAGAATGGTCTGCCGCACCTGACCAGCAAGAACAGCCCGCTGGCAAGCTATCCCAACTATCTCATTAACTATGAGGATGCATATGGTGCAGGCCGCATCACGGTGATTGCTTCGATTGCAAACTGAGAGACGACCCGATGCTGAACCGGTAATGTGAAAAGCAGTCCTTTCCGGAAGTGATTTTCGGGAAGGGCTGCTTTTTGCACAAATAAAATGTGGTTTCTCTGTACAGAACAACGAAAAATTGAAGGAAGGGACTTTTCGGAATCGCTTCGAAATGTTATAATAGAGGCAAAGATTTATAGTTGTGCAAAGCTGTCTGGGGAAAAGAGGAAACAGATTTATGAATGGGGCCGAGCATTTTACCACACGATATCTCGAAACAAAAGATCTGGATCAATATAACGCATTGCTGCGGTATACCTTTCAGGTCACCGAAGAAGAACTGACGGCCACCGGCTGGAAAGATGACGAGATCAAACAGTCCAAGTTCCCGGTGCTGGAGCGTGCGGACGTGCTGGGCTGTTTTGATGGCGAGACCCTGATCTCTCAGTTTGCGGTCTACCCGCTGAAGATGAATATCTATGATACTGTGTATCATGTGGGCTTTGTGACCAGCGTCTGTACCTATCCGGAGTATACCGGCCACGGCATCATGAAAAATCTGATGATTCAGGGGCTGACCCAGATGCATGAGGAAGGCAAGTCCTTCGCTTTGCTTTATCCGTATTCCATCCCGCTGTACCATCATCTGGGCTGGGAAATCGTTTCGAACAAGATCTCCTATAACATCAAGGATCGTCAGATCCCCACCAAGGTCAAGGCTCCGGGTTACGTCCGCCGTGTCGATTGGGACAACACCGACTTCCACGAACTTCATTCCCACTTTGCGTCCATCACCCACGGCTGCCTGTTCCGGAACAATCTGGCTTGGGAAGAATACTGGCGTTGGGACGAGGACGACACCAATGTGGCAGTCTACTATAACGTCAAAGATAAACCCTGCGGCTATATGGTCTACCTCATCAAAAACGATATCATGCACATCAAGGAGATGATCTACCTCAACCGTGAGGCGCAGAAGGGTCTTTGGGAGTATATCCACGCCCATGACTCCATGATCGATGAAGTGCATGGCAATACATATTTCAGTGAGCCCATCGCTTTTGAGATGGACGATGGTGACATCAAAGAGACCATCCGTCCCTATGCCATGGGCCGGATCATCGATGTGGAGGATTTTCTGGAGGATTATCCCTGCGACCCGGACGGAGGAACCCTCTGCATCGATCTGGAGATCGTAGACGATCTTCTGCCTTGGAACAATCGGGTCTTTACCGTGCGCTTTGCCGACGGCAAGTGCAGCGTTGTAAACGCCCCGGCGGAATATCACCTGAAAATGGGCATTGGCACCCTGACCACCCTGCTGCTGGGTTATAAGACGGCGGACCGTCTGTATGATCTGGAACGCATTGAGGGCAGGGAAGAGGCCGCAGAACGTCTGGATGACGTGTTATTCCACAAGATACCGTATATTTCGGATTATATTTGATTGGGCATAAGAAAAAGCGTGACGCAGGTCACGCTTTTTTCTTATCTTCCTGTTTTTATACCATCTTCATGGTCAATGCTTCGCTGGTGCGGTCCTGTGCAGAGTTGGATGTCTCCGGGTCATCCAGAGTATAGCGGAGAAGGAGGACTTCGCCAACATAGAGGACAGCAACCTTGATGGGGATGCTGCCGGAGTCCAGCGGGCTTTCCTGTGCACCGCAGCGGAGCACGATATCCGCAAGAGCGGCACCGGGGGAATCTTCGTAGTGGGTCAGCAGGATGATCTTGGCACCGGCACTTTTGGCAGTGCGCAGGGTCTCAAGCATATCTCTTGTGGCACCCGAGTAGGAGATAAAAAGCACAACATCTTCCGGGCCCATCAGGCTGGCAGTGATCAATTGCAGATGGCTGTCACCGGCGGTGCGGAACTTGGTGGAGATGCTGCCAAAGCGGGCACAGATGTCGTTGGCCAGCAGCCAGCTGCCGCCCTGACCCATGCAGAATACCTGCTTGGCCTGCCGCATCAGGTCAACGGCACGTTCAACTGCCACGGGAGAGAGAGAGTTCTGTGTGCCGTTGATGGCCGTCATGAACAGGGCAGAAGCGTGCTCACAGAGGGTCTCGGTGGGGGCACCGGGCTCCAGTTCCCGGGGATGCAGGGGAGAACCGGTGGCGTTGGCCTGCGCCAGTGCAATGCGCATCTCGTGGTAGCCGTCAAAACCCAGAGCCCGGCAGAACCGGAACACAGTGGCTTCTGCTACATTGCACTCCCGTGCAAGGGATGAAATAGACAGATACTGCGCCTCATCGGCGTGCTGGGTCAGATATTCGGCCACTGTGCGGCCGGATTTGGTCAGAGAGTCCTGTTGCTTTTGCAGCAGCTCCCAAAAATTTGTGGACATAATGATCGGTCAGCTCCTTTTTCGGAGGCCGTGGGCTCACAAAGCGCAGGGCCATCCTTCATACACCTTCTTAATAAGAAAAGTATAAAAGAAAATTCAACGTAATTCAAGTGTGGCATTGCCCACAAATTTGGCCGGGTTTCTGTGCAGAGCATCCAAAAACACCCAAAAGAGTATGACTCATTATAGAAAATTCCTTTCAAAATGCCTCAAAATGATGCGAAAACATTTTTCAAGGAAGAATGAGCTGACCTGCAATAAATTGTTACAAAATAGATACAAAGAGCGAAATAACTGTCGAAACTGGACAAAAATAACAAGTATCCCAGATTTCTGTAGAGGATGCACAAGAAAACTTTTTGAAAATTGGTGAAAAGACCGATAGACAAAATGAAAAGATTTTTCTATAATAGAGCCAACACAAGCGATTCACAGAATGGTGAACCAAGAAAGATGAGTTTATAAGGAGAAAGCTATTATGAAAAAAAGTATCTCTCGTCGCTCCTTCCTGAAGGCGGTTGGCGTGATCGGCGCAGCCGGTGCACTCGCAGCCTGTGGCGGCAGCTCTTCCAGCAGCACCGCAGCATCCACTGCTGCTTCTTCCACCGCAGCAAGCTCTTCCGCAGCTGCGTCCGGTGCGAACATCAAGCTGTGGACCTACCCCATCGGCGGCTGGGGCAAGGATGAGACGGTGCAGGAGCTGATCTCCAGCTTCAATGCAAAGTATCCTGACATCAAGGTCACCGTTGAATATCTCGATTACACCAACGGCGACGATCAGGTCAACACTGCAATCGAAGGCGGCAGCGCACCTGATCTGATCATGGAAGGCCCCGAGCGTCTGGTTGCAAACTGGGGTGCAAAGGGTGTCATGGCTCCGCTGAACGACCTGTGGACCGACGATGCAAAGAAGGACATCTATGAGTCCGTCGAGTCTGCCTGCAAGAACGATAAGGGCGATTACTACGAGTATCCGCTGTGCATGACGGCACACTGCATGGCTGTCAACATGACTAAGGTCAAGGAAGTCGGCGCAGATCAGTACATCGATACCGACAAGCACACCTGGAGCACGGACGATTTCCTGAAGACTGTCGATGCACTGTATAAGGGCGGCTATGAGAACGTGGCAGCTGTTTATTGCGGCGGCCAGGGCGGTGACCAGGGCACTCGTGCTATCATCAACAATATGTACGGCGGCACCTTCACCGATGCAGCTCACACCAAGTATACCGCAGACTCTCCGGAGAACATCAAGGCGATCCAGACTCTGTACGATACCGACGGCATCAACTTTGATGCTTCCATCGTCGGCGGCGATGAGATCACCCTGTTCCGCAATGGCACTCTGCAGATGGCTTTCTGCTGGAACATTGCACAGCAGCTGAACACCGATAACAACGATGCCGGTCTGACCAACGATGGTGACGAGATCATGCCGATGGCATTCCCCACCGACAGCGGTGACCCGAAGCTGTGCGGCGGGATCTGGGGCTTCGGCATCTTTGATAACGGCGATGAGGCCAAGATCGAAGCAGCCAAGACCTTCATCGACTTTATCGCCGCCGATCCCGATCAGGTGGGTGCAAGCGTTCTGGCTTCCACTTACTTCCCGGTTCGTGCAAGTGTGGGCGATATCTACGCAGGCAACGACATCATGAGCGAGTACAGCAAGTTCATGAACTATCTGGGCGATTATTACCAGATCACTCCGGGCTGGGCAACTGCTCGTACCGAGTGGTGGAATATGCTCCAGCGTGTGGGCACCGGTGAGGATGTCGAGTCTGCTGTTGCAACCTTCGTGACCAATGCAAACGCCGCAGCAGCTGCTGAGGCATAAGTCCCGATCCTTTTGACCGCAAAAAGTTGATCGTGCCCCTTCCTCGAACGACCCCGGCGAGGGAGGGGCATTTTATGTGAAAGAATTACCCGGGAACCGGATAGAAAGGTCTGGTGATTTTTTTGGCTGCAAAGACTGCAAAGATCAAGGAGCCAAAGCGCAGCAGCGCACTGGTGCGGCAGGAAACCATCGCTTCCTACCTTTTCCTTCTGCCCAGTCTGATCTT
>CALDNF010000050.1 GCA_937917475.1 uncultured Faecalibacterium sp. | reverse complement strand
CGGTCCTTGGCAAGTTGGCGTTTTTCCCGGCGGCGGTGGGGTTCTGGCTGGGCATCCTGTTTTTGCTATTGCTGGATCACATCATCCCGCACCTGCACCGGAACAGTGAACAGGCCGAAGGCCCGCACAGCCAGTTACAGCGCACGACCATGATGGTGCTGGCCGTCACCCTGCACAACATTCCGGAGGGCATGGCTGTGGGCGTGGTCTATGCGGGGTACTTATCCGGCACGGCGCAGATCACAGCAGCCGGTGCGCTGGCCCTCTCACTGGGGATTGCCATCCAGAACTTCCCGGAGGGAGCCATCATTTCGATGCCCCTGCGGGCAGAAGGTATGAGAAAAGGCCGTGCGTTCTGGGGCGGTGTGTTGTCCGGTATCGTGGAGCCCATCGGCGCAGTGCTGACCATTCTGGCGGCGAGCATCATCGTCCCGGCCCTGCCGTATCTGCTCAGCTTTGCTGCTGGTGCCATGCTGTATGTGGTGGTGGAAGAGCTCATCCCGGAAATGTCGCAGGGAGAGCACTCTAATATCGGCACCGTGTTCTTTGCGGTCGGCTTCAGCTTGATGATGGTTCTGGATGTGGCACTGGGCTGAATAATGCGATCCATCGAAAGGTTTTGAAAAGAAAAACGTCGGGCTTGAACGCTGTTCTCAAAACGTTTCAGCTCTTCCGCATACGACCACCTCAGAATTACGAAATTAGCCTAAGCGGACTTCAACTGCCGGAAAAAGCTGCCGAAAGGGCAGCGATTTTCACTTCTGACTATAATCATGCCGGATTGAAAAAGCAAGTGGTGTGGGTACGGAATGAAGCCGAAACTGCTTGACAGCTGGTCAAATTTATGATATAAAGTCATAAAATTGAATTGTTTTCAGCATTTCTTTACCACCGGGTAGAGAAAGTGATGCGTCGAGGTTTCTATCGGTAGGTCTTAGAAGATAGAAATCGTCGGCGTTTTATTTTTGATAAGAGAGTAGGAGTGCAGAATGATGTTCAGACCTGTTCGCAAAAAGAAAAACGAGCTTGACACAAAGGCAGTGGAAGCCCTTTTACAGCAAAGCCGCCGTGGAGTTCTCGCCGTAAATGGAGATGATGGCTATCCTTATGCGATACCCGTGAACTATGTTTATGACCAGAACGAACAGAGAATTTATTTTCACGGAGCACGGGCAGGGCACAAAGTCGATGCATTGCGTGCCTGTGACAAAGTATGCTTCACCGTTTATGGAAATGAAACCATCAAAGAAGAGGCATGGGCACCGTTCATGCAGAGTGTGGTGGTGTTCGGCAGATGTCATCTGATGGAAGCAGGCCCGGAAGCGACGGAACGGTTAAAGCAATTTGCCATGAAATATTACCCCAGTGAACAGTTGGTGGATGAGGAAATCGAACATGCAGGAAAAGCTGCACAGGTTTTTGAGATCGTAATCGAGCATCTCAGCGGCAAAGAAGTGCAGGAAAAGTAATACGCTGCAGCGGATCAATGACCGAAAATGATAGGAGAAAGACGATGGAACCCATTGAAATCATGAAACGCCCGGCGGCCTACGCCAGCGGCTACGAAAACACCCCCACTGAAGCACAGAACCGTGCGAAACAGCTGTGCTGGGAGTATAACCGCACTGCCCCAAACGAAACAGAAAAACGCCGGGAGATTCTGCAGCAGCTGCTTGGCACCTGCTCGCCCATGACCGGCATCGAGCCGGATTTCCACTGTGATTATGGTTTCAATATCCATACCCACGGTCTGGCCGTCATCAATTACAACTGTGTCATTCTGGACACGTCCCCGGTGAACATCGGTGCGGGAGCGTTCATTGCGCCCGGTGTCTGTCTGGCCTGTTCCGGCCATGCGGTGGACCCGGAGCAGCGCAGCCATGGCATTGGGACATCTGCGCCCATTACGCTGGAGGAAAATGTCTGGATCGGTGCAAATGCGACGGTCTGCGGCGGTGTGACCATCGGCGCAGGCTCGGTGATCGGTGCCGGAAGTGTGGTGACCCATGACATCCCGGCAGGCGTTATTGCGGCGGGAGTGCCCTGCAAGGTGATCCGGCTCATTACGGAGAAGGATAGGATCAAACCGGAAGAAATTTTATTCTGAAAATGACGATCAAAGAATGGGCGAAAGACATATGACTCAGTTGACAAAGTGAAAATGGCATGATAGAATAAACTGAAATTTAACAAGTCACTTACCGTTGCCACCGGGCAATGGTCAAGGGTGTTCGAGACATCACCGTAGGTACGGCACATCGAAGATGTGCTACAAGGGGGTGTCTTGAACATCCTTTTCTTTTTGGAAGGGGATTTTCATGGAACACGATTTTGATACGACATCAGTAAAAAAGGGGCTGTTGCACAAGCCCTAACAAAAAGACCGGAGTTATTTAGCCAAA
>CALDNF010000049.1 GCA_937917475.1 uncultured Faecalibacterium sp. | reverse complement strand
GTGAGAACAAGAAAAAGAGGCTGCTGCACTCGTTTTTTCCTTGTGCAACAGCCTCGTCTTTTATGATCCGATCAGTTGAACTTAAAGACCTTCTGTGCAAAGCGGTAGCAGCCCAGAATGACATTGTCGCTCTTGGGGAAGTTCATGTTGGTGATGCCGCCGAAGCCCAGACGGATGGAGCGGTAGACCGATGCACTGGTATGATCCTTGAGATACTGCCACAGCTCGGTCTTTTTGGCCTTTGCCTCGGCACTGCCGTCCAGCAGGAGGAAAATGTCGCTGACAGCCATCATCATGGACAGATAGTGGAGCATATAGGCACGCAGACGCTTTTCGTTTTTGAGTGCGTCAAGGTCCTGACAGTCGATCATATGCTTGGTGACCCGCAGCTGCTGGTCTACCCGCTTGACCATGACACTCTCGTTCACGCTCTGGTCGGCACGACCGATGAAGTAGCGGTAGAGGTCAAGGTTCATGTAATACATGCTCTTGACGTAGGGCAGGGGCTGGTAAACAAAGATGTTGTCCACATAGAAGGTGTGCTTGGGCAGTACCATGCCGCACTGACGCAGGACGGCGGTGCGGTAGATGACCGAATGCATCAGCAGGTTCTGGTCCGGACGGAAGTGGCCGACGTGCATCCAGCTGAACAGACGGTTCTCGGGGAAAACATTGGTGTAGCGGACGGTGTGAGAAGTGCCGTCCTCAACGTGCTCGTAGACGTAGTTGCAGATCATCAGGTCGGGGGCAGTGCACCGGGAGACGAGAGACTGCAGCCGGTCCAGTACCTTTTTGAGACAGTCGGTGTCAAGCCAGTCGTCACTGTCCACGACCTTGTAGTACAGGCCGGTGGCATTCCGGATGCCCTGATTGACGCCCTCGCCGTGGCCGCCGTTCTCCTGATGGATGGCCTTGACGATGGTGGGGTATTTCTCAGCATATTCATCGCAGATGGCGGGGGTCTCGTCCTTGACGGAACCGTCGTCCACGAGGATGATCTCGGCACGCTCGCCGGCAGAGAGCAGGGTCTCGATGCAGTGGCGCATATAGGCCGCAGAGTTGTAGCAGGGGACTGCAAAAGTGATCAGTTTTTGTTGCATAGGATTCTGTGCTCCTTATCGTATTCACGGCCAGAACGCACTTGCGGCGGCCTGAGATGGAGATATGTAACTACATTATAGCATTTTCGTGCCGAAAAAGCTATGAAAACCAGAAAAAACCTCGGATTTTCCGCAGAGAGGAGATTTTGTGGTATACTGAAAGACAGCGTTTTATTGTGGAGGAAAAAATGGAAAATCAGCGTTCGATCCTGAAGAAAGTTTTCGGCTACGACAGCTTCCGCCCCGGACAGGAGGAGATCGTCTCCCAACTGCTGGCGGGGCGGGATGTGCTGGCGGTGATGCCCACCGGTGCGGGCAAGTCCATCTGCTATCAGGTGCCGGCTCTGCTGCTGCCGGGCATCACCATTGTGGTGTCGCCGCTGGTCAGCCTGATGAAAGATCAGGTGGGGGCACTGGTGCAGGCGGGCGTGGCAGCGGCATTTCTGAACAACAGCCTGACCGACAACCAGAAAGCCCTGATGCTCCGCCGTGCTCGGGAGGGCTGGTATAAGATCATCTATGTGGCCCCGGAGCGGCTGGAAATGCCGGGCTTTCAGCGTTTTGCGCAGGAGCGGACCATCAGCATGGTGACGGTGGACGAGGCCCACTGCATCAGCCAGTGGGGACAGGATTTCCGGCCCAGCTATCTGCGGATCAAAGCCTTTGTGGACAGCCTCCCCAGCCGCCCGGTGGTCAGTGCGTTCACGGCTACGGCTACGGCCCGGGTGCGGGAGGATATCCGCACCCATCTGGAGCTGCGGAACCCATACGAGGTGACCACCGGCTTTGACCGGCCCAATCTCTATTTTGAGACCCGGAAAGCTCTGCCCAGCCAGAAGCCCAATGAACTGCTGGACCTTGTGCTGAAAGAGCGGGACAATGCAGGCATCGTCTATTGCAGCACCACAAAGCAGGTGGACGAGACAGCCCGCCTGCTCCAGAGCCGGGGCATCCGGGCGGCGGCATATCATGCGAAATTGGACTCCGAGGTGCGGCAGAAGAATCAGGATGATTTTCTCTATGACCGCATCCAGATCATGGTAGCTATAAACCCAACGTCCGGTTCGTCATCCACTATAATATGCCCAAGGATCTGGAAAGCTACTATCAGGAGGCGGGCCGTGCGGGCCGGGACGGTGAACCCGCCCGCTGCGTTCTGCTTTATTCCGGCACCGATGTCCGGACCATCCGGTTCTTTATTGAGAAAGAAAAGGAAGCAGACAACGGCCTGCCTGCGGATATCAAGGCGGAAGCGGCCCGGAAAGCGGAAGAGCGGCTCAAGTACATGACTTTTTACTCCACCACGTCCAAATGCCTGCGAGGGTTTATGCTGAGTTACTTCGGCGAGGCGGCTCCGCCCAAGTGCGGCAACTGTTCCAACTGTCTGGCAGAGGAGCGGGAAGTGGAACAGAGGGCCGAATGGGCCCGGCAGCGTGCAGCGGCATCTGCCCGGCGGCTGGCCGAAACGCCCCGGAAAAAGCCCTCCGCTTCCGATCTCAGCGAGGCCGATGAGAAGCTGCTTGCGGCCCTGTACGCTCTCCGGAAGCGGTTGGCCGGAAAACAGAATGTTCCGGCATTCATGGTGTTCAACGATGCCACCCTCCGGGAGATGGCCCAGAAAAAGCCTCTGAGCATGGACGAGCTGCTGAACATCACCGGCGTGGGCGAAAAGAAGGCCGCACGGTATGGCATGGCTTTCCTGCGGGTCATCGAGGACTTTACTGAGAGTCGATAAAAACAGAAAAGGCATTGTTTTCCACATTCCTGCCGGAAGATGTTGAAAACAATGCCTTTTTGATTTCTTCAATCACATGGTGTGGGTCGCAAAGACCTTTTCATCCTCCCACCAGACCGGTGCCCCGGCGGCAAGGGATTTTTTTACGTCCAGCAGACGCTGATTCCGGCTGCCCCGGAAGCGGAGAGAGATGTCGTGCTCAGCCTGAACAAAACGGCCATCCACCAGAACATCCAGCAGAGAGAGCAGTTCGTCGGTGACCTCACACCGGCAGGGAGAGGGAACAGCCCCGGTGAGCTGCTCCCAGGTGTAGCCGGAATAGCACCATACCGTTTTGTTGGGGTAAAGGGCTTTGAAATTCCGGACAAAAGGCAGCAGTTCCCGCTGGTTTTCGGGTTCCATGGGCTCGCCGCCCAGCAAAGACAGCCCGGCAATATAGTCCGGCTTGCAGGAACCGAAGATCTCATTCCGTATGGCTTTGTCAAAAGGCTGGCCGTAGCCGAAGTCCCATGCTACTTCATTGAAGCAGCCGGGACAGTGGTGACGGCAGCCGGAAACAAAAAGGCTGGTGCGGACCCCCGGCCCGTTGGCGATATCATAATATTTAATGGTGGCGTAGTTCATTGTAAATCAAACCTGAATACAAAGCACGCTGCTTTGCTTTATAAATATAGAATACTTCAGAAGTCCCCCTTTGGGGGAGCTGGCACGAAGTGCCTGAGAAGGCGATCACAGGTGAAGCACCCGGTCCTTGATCTCCTGCGTCCGGCCCTGATTCCAGAACTGCGTGCCGATATAACCGCAGGTGCGGCGGGCAACGTTCAGCTTGTTCTGGTCACGGTTGCCGCACTTGGGACACTCCCACACCAGCTTGCCGTCGTCCTCCACGATCT
>CALDNF010000048.1 GCA_937917475.1 uncultured Faecalibacterium sp. | reverse complement strand
TGGCGGCATACTTTTCCAGCCATGCCCACATCTCATCCACGCTGATGGGAGCGGCACCGTAGCTGCCCTCCATGACCAGATTCTTGGAATCCACCATGGTGACCAGACGCTTCTTCACAGAGTCGTCCAGATGCAGCAGGTCGCCCATGCGCAGGGTCTTCTTCATGTACTTATCGCCGTAGGCGTAAGCGATGCCCCGCTTGGTGGAGCCGAACTGTGCGCCGGTCTTGGACAGACGAGCCTCTTCCAGACCATCCTGCTCCACATGGTAGGGCATGGTGATGGTAGCCCGGTCCGAGATCTTCAGATTGGCAGGGCTGATCTCAATGCCCTGCTTCCGCAGATTGTTGATCTCGCCGTCGAGGTGGTGCGGGTCGATGACCATGCCGTTGCCCATGACGCAGACAACGTTGGGACGCAGGATGCCGGAGGGCAGCAGATTCAGGACGAACTTGCCCCGCTCATTCTTGACGGTGTGGCCCGCATTGTTGCCGCCCTGATAGCGTGCAACGATGTCGTACTCCTGGCTGATCAGGTCGACCATGCGGCCCTTGCCTTCATCGCCCCAGTTGATACCCGTAATTGCAGTAAGCATAATAAATGACCTCTTTATGAATATTCAAAAGACAGCCTTTTCCGGACACCTTGCCCGGGATACGCCACCTTGGAAACAAATTTGAACCGTGCAGCAGCCCGCACCGATTCAAGTATAGTATACCACGATTCGGCGTTCAGTTCAATTCTTCTTGGTCAGTTTATGAACGGTTCCGTCCGGCTCCTTGATGGAGGTGTGGTCCAGCTGGCTGCGCAGGCTGGCTTTGATCTCATCCAGATACTCCCGGCGCAGAGCCTGCTGCTCTGCCTTTTCCGCCTCGGTCAGGTCTTCCGCCTTGCTTTTGCGGGCCAGTTCGTTGATGCGTGCGATCTTTTTATCCGTCATCAGAAATTCTCCTATTTTATCAAAAAGTGTGGTATAATAAATGTGTATCTGTTCTCTTAAATGTGATCCTTCGTACACCCTCTCCGTCATCCACTTCGGGATGACGGAGAGGGTGGCCCTACTCAGTATAACAAAGGAAGTACCCCATGTCAAAGCAGTTGAATTTTGCACAGCAGATGAACGAAGTGTTGAAAACTTTGGCCCCCGCCCGGCCAAAGCTCCTGCTCCACGCCTGCTGCGGGCCCTGTTCCAGTGCGGTGCTGGAGCAGCTGTGCCCCTATTTTGAGATCACCGTCCTCTACTACAACCCCAACACCTGGCCCGCCGCCGAGTATCATCGCCGGGGCGAGGAATTGGAACGCTTCGTGGCCGAGGCTCACCCGCTGGGGGTAACGGTCGTTGAAGATCGGTATGACCCGCAGGAGTTCTACACCGCCGTCGCTGGGCTGGAAAACGAACCCGAACGAGGCGGGCGGTGCACCGTCTGCTACCGGCTGCGGATGCGCCGGGCCGCCGAGTACGCCAAAGAGCACGGCTTCGACTGGTTCACCACCACCCTGTCCATCAGCCCCCACAAGGATGCCAAGCGGATCAACGCCATCGGGCAGGAACTGGAAGCGGAATTCGGAGTGAAACACCTCCCTTCCGACTTCAAAAAACAGAACGGCTACCTCCGCTCCCTTCAGTTGTCGGAGGAATACGGCCTGTACCGGCAGGACTACTGCGGCTGCGAGTTCAGCGCAAAGGCCCGGGGGATCACAGAATAACGCAAAAACGCTCCGGAAACGGAGCGTTTTCTGCTTGTCGGAGCTTTACGCTTCCTCCGGCAGGCGGGCTACTAAAATGGCAAATACGATCAGGCCCACACAGGGGATAATGTTAGAGGCCATACCGGCGGCAAGGCCGGCATCCTCAGCCACCATGCCAATGACCCAAGGCATCAGGATGGCACCGCTGGAGGCCACCGGCAGCATGATGCCCATGCTGGTAACGCTGGTCATCTTACCTGCGCTGGCCACTGCGGTGGGGTTCATGCCCGCCATGGCAAAGGCAAAGGCGAACAGCAGCAGGATGGCGGGCAGCTGGCTGTGGGCCTGAATGAGCCCAATGTAGAAAATGGTACAGGTGACTGCCATGACCACCATGGCCTTGCGGGGATGTTGAAAGGGGAACACAAAGGCAATGAGCAGCCGGGCCACAAGGGTGGCTCCCCACATGACCGTGACCGTATACGCCGCCAGCGTTCCCGCAATGATGCCGCTGCCTTTAAAGTAGGTGACCATCCAGCCGGTAACGCTCTGCTCTGCGGCGTTCTGGCAGAACAGCAGCCCCGTCAGCAGCCAGAACCGTGCCGAGCGCAGGAAGCTCCAATCGATCTTTTCCTTCTCTTTTCCGCCTTTGGCTTTTCCGCCGAAGGGCGTGGAGAGGTAGACCAGCCAGAGCACACCGCCCAGCACTGCCAAAGCAAGAACCGCCAGCGAGGTGCTGATTTTTGCCGCCGCAGCGATCAGAAAGGGGCAAAGCAGTGCACCGCAGGCATAGCAACTGTGCATCAGGTTCATGCCCCGGGTGCGGTCAGCGGAGTTGTCACTGACAAGGATGGTGCAGGTATTGATGACACTTCCCTTGGCGATGCCCACCAGAAAGAAGGCCAATGCCAGCAGCACCCCGGCACCGGTCATTCCCATGATGCTGTAGCCCAGCGCATAGCCGATGGTCAGCAGCAGGATGCTGGGCTTCATCCCCAGCACGCCGGGCAGGATGCCGATGAGCAGACCCGCCAGTAGGTTGCCGATGCTCATCAGGGAGAGCAGGGTGCCGGTCATGCCGTAGGCAAAGCCGTACCGCTCCTGCAGCAGGCTGACCACCACGCCGCTGGAAATAGCACAGATGCCGCTGAAAAAGAAGGTTGTGAAGCCCACGTTCCGCAGGCGGGTCTTTTGTTCGTTCATCCAGATTCTCCTCACTTTCTTTTCCATTATAGTAAAAAAATAGACGGGCTGCAAGCAGTCCGTCTATTTTACTTTTGGTTACTCTGCCTTGGGAGCCTCGGGCTTGACCTCGGGCTTGACCTCCGGCTTTGCTGCGGGCTGGGCAGCAGGTGCTGCCGGCTTCACAACAGGCTTGGGGGGATACGGATCTTCTTGGGGCACTTCTGTGCGCACATACCGCAGCCCTTGCACTTGTCGTAGTCGATACGGGCCACGCCGTCCACAACGTGGATGGCATCGAACTTACAGGTCCGCTCGCACATACCGCAGGCGATGCAGGAAGTGGTGCAGGCCTTCATGGCAACGGGACCCTTGTCCTGATTGGAGCACATGACCACAGGCTTGCGAGGACCGGCAGTGTCGATCATGATGACCTTCTTGGGGCAGATATTGGCGCAGGCA
>CALDNF010000047.1 GCA_937917475.1 uncultured Faecalibacterium sp. | reverse complement strand
CCTGCTGCTGGGTCTGTCCCGGGCCTGCGTGGCGGAGTTCACCTTCTACCTCGCTATCCCGGTCATGGCCGGTGCGTCTTTGCTCAAGGTGGTCAAGTTTGCCCTCTCGGGTGTTGCTATCACCGGCACCGAGATCGCCGTCCTCGTGGTGGGCTGCGTGGTGGCCTTCGTGGTCAGCCTTGCGGCGATCCGCTTCCTGATGGACTACGTCAAGCGGCATAACTTCAAGTTCTTCGGTCTCTACCGCATTGTCCTCGGCGTTGTGGTCTTGGCCGTTGCAGCCATTACGGCGATTGCATAATTTCAAATCTCAACCGGCGAGCCCTTTCGGGGGCTCGTCTTTTCTTTGCCGTTCAATTGTGTTATACTTTTTACAAGAGAGTAAGCCGCAGTGATCCGCACTGCGGAGAAAAAACAAATGGAGGAAACTGCAATGGAAAAATCAACGGTCTACTATACCGATTTCCGGTGTCCGGTGGGCACCAGCCTGACCGACAAGCTGCGTCGACTCTGCATCGCCGCAGGCATCAAGAACATCGATATGGAGGGCAAGTTCGTTGCCATCAAGATGCACTTTGGTGAGCTGGGCAATCTGGCCTATCTCCGCCCCAACTATGCCAAGGCTGTGGCAGACCTGTGCAAGGAACAGGGCGGTCTGCCCTTCCTGACCGATTGCAACACCCTCTATCCGGGCAGCCGCAAGAACGCACTGGAACACCTGACCTGTGCCCAGACCAACGGCTTCTGGCCCATGACCACTGGCTGCCAGATCCTCATTGCCGACGGCCTGCGGGGCACCGATGAAGTGGAAGTCCCGGTGCCCAACGGCGAATACTGCAAAACCGCAAAGATCGGCCGTGCCATTATGGATGCGGACGTGTTCATCAGCCTGACCCACTTCAAGGGCCATGAGTCCACCGGCTTCGGCGGCGCACTGAAGAACATCGGCATGGGCTGCGGCTCCCGTGCGGGCAAGATGGAGCAGCACGCTTCCGGCCACCCGGCGGTGCAGGAGGATCTGTGCCGTGGCTGCCACCGCTGTGCAAAAGAGTGCGGCTCCGATGCTATTACTTACAACGAGAAGAACAAGGCCGTCATTGATCAGGACAAGTGCAAGGGCTGCGGCCGCTGCATCGGTGCCTGCAATTTTGATGCCATTTACTCTCTCTACGACAGCGCAAACGAGATGCTGGACCGGAAGATGGCAGAGTATGCCGCTGCAGTCTGCCATGGCCGTCCCACCTTCCACATCAGCCTGATTCAGGACGTGAGCCCCAACTGCGACTGCCACGGTGAGAACGATGCCCCCATCCTGCCGGATATCGGAATGTTCGCATCCTTTGACCCGGTGGCTCTGGATCAGGCCTGCGTGGACGCCTGTCAGGCAGCAACGCCCATTACCAACAGTCAGCTGGGCCAGAACCTTGCCAAGGATGGATGGCACTGCTACCACGATCATTTCAAGGATTCCAACCCCAACATCGAGTGGAAGGCTACCCTTGAGCAGGCCGAGAAGATCGGCATGGGCACCCGGGAATATACCCTCAAGAAAGTTTAATAGATCAATCAGCGCATAGAAAAAGCAGGTGCACGTCAAAATGCACCTGCTTTTTCTGTATCATATCCAGATTTAATATTCGCCCTGTGCCTCAGGAACCAGCTCGTCCAGAACGTCCTGCAGAGCCTTCCAGTTGCTGTCGGAGCAGCCGGGCAGGTCAGAAGCGTCCAGACCGGCATCTGCGATGCGGTCGGTCATGCTGCTGATATCAGTCAGCATGGCGTTGGCATCCTCCCGGATGAGAGGCCATGCTTCGGCAAAGCTTTCCTTGTCCGTGTCGGAAAGGGCGTCATACCAGCCGTTGTAGGCGTCCTCAATGGCGTCGCCGGGATGGATGGAGAACTGATTGTCCTCAGCCCATTGCAGCAGGGAAGCCGCAGCGATCACCGATTTGAGGGAGCAGCCCGAAACGCCGGGACCCCAGCCCAGACAGGGCGCAAAGGCATCCTCAGTGCCGCTGATGGAGAACAGAGCATTCTCATCGAAATTGGGCCGCAGGCCGGAAGTGCTGGCCTCGGTGGTGGAGCTGGGGATGCTCTCACTGGCGGCAGAGGAAGCGGAGCTGCTGTCTTTGCTGTCACTTCCGCTGGAGGTGCCGCCGCAGCCTGCCAGCAGGCTCAAGGCCAGAGCGGCGCAGAGCAGGAGGGAAAGAAAACGCTTGTGATTCATAACGAATCCTCCTTCTATCGGGTCCCGGCAAAAGGGCCGGGCTGAGTGCTTGATACTATTTCTAGTATACCGTTCTCGCTGACGGTTGTCAATCGGCGTGAGCAGGACGAATTTCAAGCGGAAACCCTGCCGGAAAGAGCCGGTTTCCGTTTGACCTTTGAGAGCCGAACGGCTATAATAAAAGGCGTCGGAAACATGAAAAAAAAACCTGAAAGGGAACTTGAATATGCAGAATCAGAAATTTTCGATGGAAGGCCTTCTGGACTTCCTGAATAAAGGCGTGAGTGCGTTCCACTCCACCGCCGCAGCTGTGGCCATTCTGGAAGAGAACGGCTACAGGAACTGCCCCGAGAGTCAGGCATGGGACCTTGTGCCCGGCGGCAAGTATTACACCACCCGCAACGAGTCCGCCGTGCTGGCATGGCGGATGCCCAAGGGTGAGCTGACCGGCTGGCACGCCGCAGCCAGCCACAGCGATTCCCCCACATGGCGGGTCAAGACGCTGGACAACACCGGCGATGTCTTTGCCAAAGCGGAGACCGAGGGTTACGGCGGCATGATCATGCCCACCTGGATGGACCGTCCCCTGAGCGTAGCGGGCCGTCTGATGGTTATGACCGAGAACGGCATCGAGAGCCGGCTGGTCCATCCGGACCGTGCACTGGCCGTCATCCCCAACCTCTGCATCCACTTCAACCGGGACCTCAACGACGGCATGAAGTATAACCCGCAGGTGGATATGCAGCCCATCTTCGGCTCTGCGGAGGGCAGTCTGCGGCAGGTATTGGCTGAGGAGATCGGCGTGGCTCCGGAGGACATTGTGGACTCCGATCTGGTCCTCTGCACCCGGGAAAAGGCGGAGCTGCTGGGCCTGAAGAGCGAGTACTTCATGTCCGGCCGGATCGACGATCTGGAATGTGCCTACACCACCCTGTGGGGCTTTTTGCAGGGCCGCAGCGAGGAAGAAGGCCGGGGCGATATCTGGGTGATGTTCGACAACGAAGAGGTGGGTTCTTCCAGCCGGCAGGGCGCACAGGGCACCCTGATGGCCGACGTGATGGCCCGTATTGAGGAGAGCCTTGGCGTGACCCGGGAGCAGAGCATCCGGGCCCGCACCAACAGCCTGCTGCTCAGTGCCGACAATGGCCATGCCACCCATCCCAATCATCCCGAAAAGAGCGACCCGGCCAACCCCGTGGTCATGGGCGACGGTGTCCTGCTCAAGACCAATGCCCGCCAGACCTACACCACCAACGGCTTTACCGGATCGGCTTTTGCTGCCATCTGCAAAAAGGCCGGCGTGCCGGTACAGGTCTGCGCCAACCGTGCCGATGTGCGGGGCGGCTCCACTCTCGGCAACCTGCTGGGCCACCAGATCCTGATGCCCATGGTGGATATCGGTCTGGGCCAGCTGGCCATGCACTCCGCCATGGAGACTGCAAGCTGCAAGGATGCTGAGTACATGGCTCTGGCCTGTGCGGAGTATTATAACACCCCCATCTTCCAGCCGAAGGACGGCCAGTGGAAGCTGAGCCTGTGAGCGGCGTGGTCGGGCGGTTTGCCCCCAGCCCCAGCGGGCGGCTCCATCTGGGCAATCTGGCCTGCAGCCTGCTGGCGTGGCTGAGCGCAAAGAGCCGGGGCGGGAAGATCGTCCTCCGGATCGAGGATCTGGATGCAGAACGCTGCCCCCGGAAATACGCCGACCTGCTGGAAGAGGACCTGCGCTGGTTGGGTCTTGTCTGGGACGAGGGCGGCAGCACCGGAGGGCCACACGGCCCCTATTACCAGAGCGAGTGCAGTGGCATCTATCAGGATGCCTACGACAAACTGGATGCCATGGGGCTGGTCTATCCCTGCTTCTGCTCCCGGTCGCAGCTCCATGCCGCCAGCGCTCCCCATACGTCGGATGGAAACGTGATCTATCCCGGCACCTGCCGGGGGCTGACACCGGAACAGATCGCCGAAAAACGGCTGAAAAAGGCCCCGGCTTACCGGCTCATGGTGCCGGACGAGGAAGTCACCTTTGAAGACGGCTGCATGGGCCTCCACACCGAAAACCTCCTCTGGGACTGCGGCGATTTCTATCTCCGCCGTGCCGATGGCGTGTTTGCCTATCAGCTGGCTGTGGTGGTGGACGACGCCCGGATGGGAGTCACCGAGGTGGTGCGGGGAGCCGACCTGCTCTCTTCCACGGCCCGGCAGCTCTATCTGTACCGGCTGCTGGGGCTTCCGGCTCCGCAGTTCGCCCACTGCCCGCTTTTGCTGGCCCCGGATGGCCGACGGCTGTCCAAGCGTGACGGAGACCAGAGCCTTGAAAATCTTCGGTCAAAGTATACGGCGGAGGAGATCGTGGGAAAGCTGGCCTTTGTCTACGGCCTTCAGCCTGAACCCGCCCCCCGCACGCCCGAAAGCCTTGTGCCGGATTTCTCTTGGGAAAAGGTGCCCAAGGCAGATGTCTGCCTGCCGGAGGGATTGTTCTGAAAATACAAAATGCCCGGTCTGCTCAAAAACAGGCCGGGCATTTTTATGCGGGTCAAAAATCAGAATTGCACCGTGAAGCGGTCGGTTTCCTGCTGACGGCTCCGTTCCAGTGCGCTCATGGCCGTATCCAGTGCCATGGCAAGCAGGATGCCCAGCAGCACATCAATGCAGCTGTGCTGCTTGAGCAGAACGGTGGAAAAGACGATGGACACGCAGAGGACAGCCGCAGCGGGCCGCATCCAGCGGCGGCGGGGCTCCTCAAAGATGGAACTGCGGTAGTAGGCCATCATCAGGGTCACCGAGTTGAAAACGTGGATGGAAGGGCAGACGTTGAGGGGGGTGTCGGTGGCGTAGAGCCATCGGACGGCCCGTGCAAAAAAGTCACTGCCGTAAATGCGATAAGGCCGAAGCATCAGCCCGGTGGGCAGGACGACATAGCAGGCCAGCGCAATGGTCATGCCTGCAAACAGGGGCAGGCAGAGCCGCCAGAAATCCGCCCGGGGCGCACGCCAGAGTAAGTAGAACAGGGTAAAGGGGATCCACGCAAACCATGCAAAGTAGGGGACGATGGCATATTTGCAGAAGGGAATCAGATCGTCCAGCCGGCAGTGGACCCAGATGTCTGGCACTGTGATGTGTGTTTCCAGCCAGTGGAAAGCGGTGAGATAAAACAGAAGATAAAACGCCATGAACCCGATGGGGTGGCGGGAAAACCAGTTGTTCCGCATAAAAACACTTCCTTTGATGGAATTACGAAAGTTCTTAGCAGCATGACATTATACGCTTCAAATGCCAAGAAAACAAGCCAAAAACAGGACAAGTTTGACAAACTTTTCGTGAAGAATTTGTGCGCTTTCTTAAAAAATCAGGCATCTGGCCCGGTGTGGGAGCCTCTGTATTTAATACGGATCAGCCGGGCGGTTTCTTGCAGGAATAGAAAAAAGACTGCCGCAGCAAAGGCGGCAGCCCGGGAAAACAGGGTCAGATGACCGTCTGTTCCAGCCATTTGCCCCGCACAAAGCGGATGGCAAAGCAGAGGGAGCGGAACACCCAGTCGAGGAACATTCCCATCCAGATGCTCAGCAGGCGGCCATGGAAGCCGAGGATCATCAGGTAACAGAACCCCACCCGGAATACCCACATGGAAATGATGCTGACTGTCATGGTAAAGGGGGCATCTCCGGCAGAGCGGAGGATGTTGGGCAGGGTGAAGCTGGAAGGCCAGAAAAAGACCGAGAAGAGGTTGAACCAGACCATCACCTGCAACGCCATGGTCTGTGCCTCGGGGGAAAGACGGAACAGGGAGATGGCAAACTTGTTTGCAAAGAGGAAGGCAGAAATGTTCATGAACCATGCGCCGCAGTAGGCCATAAAGAGGAGGCGGCGGGCATAATAAACAGCCTGCTCCTTTTCGCCCGCACCAAGGCACTGTCCCACCACGGTGAGCACAGCCATGCCCACAGCACTAGCGGGAATGTTCAGGAAGGTGGAAGTGGTGTTCGCCACGGCGTTGGCCGCAATGGCGGCAGTGCCCAGCGTGCTGGTCAGGCTGGCAACCGAAAGCTTGCCAATCTGGAACATTCCGTTCTCAATGCCTGCGGGGATGCCCACCCGCAGGATCCTTTTGATGAGAGAGCCGTTGGGCCGCAAGGAAGAAAGCCCTTCGATCCGCAGCGGGCAGGAGGGCTTTTGCAGCAGGAAGAGGACGGTGACGCAGGCAATGGCCCGGGAAACCAGACTGGCAAGGGCTGCTCCCAGAACGCCCATCCCGAAGCCAAAGATCAGGATGGCGTTGCCGCCGATGTTCACCACATTCATCACAAGGCTGGACATCATGCTGATCTTGCTGTTGCCCTGCGCCCGGAAGAGGGCGGCACCAGCATTGTACAGGCCGATGAAGGGGTAGCTCAGAGCCGAGAGCAGAAAATAGGTCTCGGCGTAATTCATCACATCCGCATCAATGGAACCAAAGATCCCCCGCAAAATGCCGTGCCGTCCTACCACAACGACGGCGGCGACCACTACGCTGAAACTTGCCAGCACGAACATGATCTGTGCAGCGGTGGCCTTGGCGTTTTTGCTTTCCCGGTGGCCGATGTACTGGCTGGTGACCACGGCACCGCCGGTGGCAAGTGCGCTCATCAGCTGGATCATCAGGGTGTTGAAGCTGTCCACAAGGCTTACGCCCGAGACGGCGGCTTCACCCACTGAGGAGACCATCAATGTGTCCGCCAGACCGATGGTCACGCTGAGGGCCTGCTCCGCAATGAGGGGCAGCAGCAGGGCAAGGATCTGCTGCCGGGTAAAGAGGGGCTTGGATGTGAATTTGGATGATGTCATGAGTTCCTCCAGTTTGACGGATTCTGACAAATGAGACTTCCCTAATGATACAACGCTTCCTCGTAAAACTCAATACTTGTATACAAGAATCTCTCAAAATTTTAAGAAAAACTCCGCCCTTGGGCACCTTTACCCATCCGGATTGTTGTGTTACAATGAGACCGGGGAAATTGCGCCCCGGCGGGGGCTGTGCAGGAGCGTCCGCCTGAATTTGTTTTATAAGAAGGTAAGACCCACAAGGGGGAGAAATTATGCCAAAGGCAGCACACAAAGTCGTGGTCATCGGGCATCGCAACCCGGACACCGACTCTATCTGTTCCGCCATCGCTTATGCGGAGCTGAAAAATAAAACCAGTGATCTGGTCTGCGAGGCCCGCAGAGCAGGCAGGATGAATCAGGAGACGGAGTTTGTTCTGAAAAAATTCGGGGTCACTCCGCCCCGGATGTGCACCGACGTCAACCCCAAGATCCGGGACGTGGATTACCGTGAAATGCCGGGCATCCCGGGCAGCACCAGCCTGCGCCGGGCCTGGGAGATCATGCGGGATCAGCAGATCGACACCCTGCCCATCGTCAGTGCGGAAAACGATCTGGAAGGTGTCATCACCGTGAAGGACATTGCCACGGCCAATATGGACGTGTTCGATACCGGTGTCCTTGCCAAGAGCCAGACGACTTATAAGAATATCCTTGAGACATTGGGCGGAACCATGGTCGTGGGCGATGAAAACGCCGTCTGCACCACCGGCCATATCAAGATCGGCACGGCTACCCCGGAGATGCTGGAAAGCTCGGTGGAAAAAGGAGATATCGTCATCCTGACCAACCGGTATGAGAGCCAGCTCTGCGCCATTGAAAAGGAAGCGTCCCTCATCATCATCTGCAACGGCGCAAAGGTAGGCCACACCATCCAGCGCATTGCCGAGGAAATGGGCGTGGCCATCATGACCGCCCCCTGCGATACCTATGCGGCAGGCAAGCTGATGAGCCAGTGTGCACCCATCTCTTACTATATGACCCGCAATGATATCATGAAATTCACCCTCGTTACCCCGGTGGCCGATGTCACCCGGGTCATGGCAAAGGTGCGCCACCGGTATTTCCCCATCCTCGACGAGGAAGGCAAGTACTGCGGCATGGTCAGCCGCCGGAACATCATCGCTCTGCGCAAACGCCGGATCATTCTGGTGGACCACAATGAGGCTACACAGGCCGTGGAGGGCTTTGATCAGGCCGAAATTCTGGAGATCATTGACCACCATCGGATCGGCAGTCTGGAGACCGGCGGCCCGGTCTATTTCCGGAACCAGCCGGTGGGCTGTACGGCCACCATCATCACCCAGATGTACGATGAAAACGGCGTGGAGATCCGGCCTCAGATCGCCGGACTGCTGCTGGCAGCGATCCTCTCGGATACGTTGGCCTTCCGCAGCCCCACCTGCACCGCCGTGGATGTGGCGGCCGCAAAGCGTCTGGCAAAGATCGCCGGCGTGGATGTGGATGAGTTTGCCCTTGAGATGTTCGAGGCCGGCGAGAAGCTGGACGGCAAGACTGCGGAAGAAGTGTTCCTGCAGGACTTCAAGGTGTTCATGTGCGGCGACCTTCGTTTCGGTGTGGCACAGGGCAGCTATATGACCCGTAAGAATCTGCTGGCAGCGGAAGCTCTGCTCAAGCCTTATCTGGAGGAAGCCCGGAATAAGCAGAACGTGGAAGATCTGTATATGCTTCTGACCGACGTGCCCAAGGAGGAAAGCGTGGTTATCTGCACCGGCAAAAATGCCGCAGAGGTGCTGAGCAGTGCGTTTGATGTAAAGCCTTCCGAGGACGGTAGCTGGACTCTGCCCGGCGTGGTCAGCCGCAAAAAGCAGTTCATCCCTGCGATGATGAGTGAATATCAGGAGCTTTGAGTTCATGTTCGACTTTCTGAACAAGAAAAAAGGGGAGCCGCCTGCCCTGCCGGAAGGCACCGTGCGGCGGCGGTACAGCATCAGCGGCCGGGTGCAGGGAGTGGGTTTCCGCTACCGGGCCCAGTACGCCGCACAGAGTCTGGAACTGACCGGCTGGGTGCAGAATGAGGACGACGGTTCGGTGACGCTGGAAGTACAGGGCGATGCACAGAAATTTGGAAAGCTTTTTGCCATGATCCAGCGCAGCGATTACATTGAGATCACCGGCATGACCGAAAAGGACTGTACTCCTGACCCTTGGGAGCGCAGCTTCTCGGTGCGTGGATACTGACCCAGATATTGACCCAAATTCAAAGCCCCCGGAGTCCTGAGCTCCGGGGGCTTTTGTATAAGGGGGTCAGCCTGCAATTTTTAAGGGAGAGTTTTCAGTCCAGATCGTGTGATCCAACAGCCGGGTCACGGCCAGTGTGCCGTTGACATTGACCCGGGCCGGGTCAAGGGCATAAAAATCGCTTTCCTTCAGGGCATTGGGGTCAGCGGCGGGGGAGATACCAACTATGCAGACCCAGTGTCCGTAGGTGCTGCTGGTGGCGATGTGGGGATAGTTGACCTCGTTCCAGCCCTTGCTGGTCAGGTGATATTCAAAGGTCGTCACCCGGTTGGTGTGCTTGGACACGCCGCTGACGGCGGTGTTTTTTAAGTGGACAATGACCGGACGCCCGGCGGAAAGCTCTTCATAAAGCTTGGTCAGACAGCTGGACAAATCGCCGGAGTAATCCCGGTAGCCTGCGGCAGACCACACGGCACCGTTGGACCACATTCCGCTGCCGGAAGAGACCTTTCCGTCCAGAATGGTGCGGGCGTAGCGCAATGCATACCAGCTGCATTTGCCAGAAGTCTGGTTGCCAATGGAAGTGATCTGGCTGGGCTCAAAGGAGAGCAGAGTAAGGCCGCTGACGTTTTCGAGCTGGGCAGCTGCGCTGTGAGGCGCACCCCATGCCATCCAGAACAGCAAGGTCAGCACCGCCGCAGCCATCCGGACGGCCGACCGGGCGGAACAATGCTGCATGAATCAAACATCCTTTCTCTTTTCTATGTTCAGGATAACATAAAATCGTGGTAAAAATGTGTAATCTCAGGAAAAACTTTCCTCCCGCTGTCACGGAGATATAAAAATTCCCCGCCCTTGCAGCACCCGGAAAAAGTGTTGACGGCAGGCAGGGATTTTGCTATAATAAAAAAGCTATCAGGTCGGCTTTGCCGCCCGGATCGCCGGAATTGAATAGGGAGATGTATCGAAGTGGTCGTAACGAGAACGACTCGAAATCTAGTCGGCATTTTGGAAGTGGAGTTCCGA
>CALDNF010000046.1 GCA_937917475.1 uncultured Faecalibacterium sp. | reverse complement strand
AGGATATTTTCGACTACATCCCGCCGCAGAAAACCAACCAGATCTTCACGCCCAAATGGGTGGTAAAAAAGATGGTGGACTTGCTGGAGCAGGAGAACCCCGGTTGCTTTGATGACCCGGACAAGACCTTCCTTGACCCCTACATGAAGTCCGGCCTGTACATCACGGAAATCGTCAAGCGGCTGTACCGCAGCGAGAAAATGCGTCAGCGGTTCCCGGACGACCACGCCCGGCTGGAACATATCTTTGCAAAACAGGTGTACGGTCTGGCCCCTACCGAGATCATTTACCGTATTGCCATCAGTTATATTCTGGGCTTTGCAAAGGAGCATCCCATTACTGACCATCACATCCGGCAGGCCGATACGCTGGAATTTGCCAAGGCAGGAACGATGGAAGGGGAACTGGAGAAGATTTTCAGAGATTAAAAAATAGAATAAAGAATAAAACGAAAGGGCAGCTGTCTGCGTGGGTGCGGACAGCTGTCCTTTTGCGTCACAGGCAGTATATAATACCTCTGCCATGAGCTGGCGGTATCCAGCATAAGCAACGCAGTCGGAAAGCGTTGACAGTGCAAAAAAGAGGGTGTATCATAATAAATGAAATCTGTCGTTTGGAGGCGATATTATGGATTATGAACGTAAACACAAAGAAAAACTTCCGGTTTTGGCAATCTGTTACGATTTCGATAAGACATTATCGCCGGACGATATGCAGGCACAGGGGTATATCCAGTCTGTTGGCTATAATGTTCGGGACTTTTGGGACAAATCCAATCAATTGGCCACAGCAAATGATATGGATACCAATCTGGCCTATATGTATACCATGATGACCGAGGCGCAGGGCAATCTTGTTTTCAAGAAGGAAAAACTTGAGGAATACGGTGCAAAGGTAAAGCTGTTTGAGGGTGTGGAAGGATGGTTTGACCGCATCCGGGATTACGGCAAGGCACATGGCGTGATCGTGGAACACTATATCATTTCCTCCGGATTAAAGGAAATGATCGAGGGTACATCCATTGCAAAGAAGGGTGTGTTTGAAAAGATCTACGCAAGCTCGTTCTATTATAATGAGCGGGGCCTTGCGGTATGGCCGGCACAGGTGATCAATTACACCAGCAAGACGCAGTTTTTGTTCCGCATTGAGAAAGGAACGCTGGACATCAACGACCCGGCGGTGAATGACTATTTTCCACCGGACCAGATGCGGGTGCCCTTCCGCAATATCGTTTACATCGGCGACAGCGACACGGACATCCCCTGCATGAAACTGGTGAACACGTCCGGCGGACACTCCATTGGCGTTTATAATCCGGATACGAATGATAAGACGAAGGTCCTGAAGATGATCCGGGACAACCGCATCCGGCATTTTGCACCGGCGGATTACTCGGAAAATGGAGAACTGGACCAGCTGGTCAAAGAGATCATCGACAAAACCGCTGCCTATGAGGTGCTGGAATCGCATTATTTTGAAAACCTTGCAGAAGCAAAAAAATAAGTGCGGATAAAACCGCATCAGTTCCCTCGTTCTGCCCATACTAAGGCAGAAAGGGGGAGTTTCTTTGTCCGGAAAACGTGTCCTCAGCCTTTACGCCGGTCTGCTGCTGGGCTTTGCGGTGCTGCTCTGCCGTCTGTTCTGGCTCTGCTCCAATCAGGCCTATGCCTCCCGGGCGGCAGCGCAGAGCCTTGTCACCCTGTCCCTGCCCGCCCGGCGGGGAAATTTTTACGATTGTGCGGGCCGTCCGCTCACCGGGCTGCAGCCGGTGTGGTATGCTCTTTGCCTGCCCGGCACCGGAAGCTACGCCCGGCTTTACCCCTATGCAGATACGGCAGGGCAGACCGAGCTCTATCAGAAACGAAACGCATCCACGCCCTTTCTGCTGGAAGTGGATCGGGATGTTTCGGCTCTGGGCATCTCCTGCTGGCCTTCGGCCCGGCGGTATGCGGCAAAACCGTTCTGCCCGCATCTCATTGGATACTGCGACGGCGAGGGCCGTGGCGTTTCGGGGCTGGAAGCGGCCTTCGATGCGGCTCTCACCGGCACAGGGGCGGGGGATACAGTGCAATGCGCCGTTACGGCACAGGGAACGCTCCGGGAGGGGAGAGCCCCTCAGCTTCTCCGAGAGGACAGCAGCGCATTGGGTGTGCGGCTGACCATCTCCCGGCCCATCCAGCGGGCGGTGGAGGCCGTGGCAGAGCAGACCATGACCTCCGGCTGCATCGTGGTGCTGGATGCAGCCAACGGCAAAGTCCGGGCCTGTGCCAGCCTGCCGGATTTTGACCCGGAGGATATTTCAGCCAGCCTGAACGCCCCGGGCAGTCCGCTGGTAAACCGGGCGTTTCAGGCTTATGCAGTGGGGTCGGTGTTCAAGCCGGTTCTGGCAGCGGCTGCACTGGAAGCAGGGCAGACCGGCCTTGTTTACGACTGCCCGGGGTATCTGGCCGTGGATGGTCAGATCTTCCGCTGCGCCGGGGGAGTTCCTCATGGGGAAGTGGACCTTGCAGCGGCGCTGGAAAAAAGCTGCAATGGCTACTTCATCCGGCTGGGGCAGGAGCTTGGGGCGGACCGGGTGCGGGAAACGGCAGAAAAACTGGGCTTCGGCAAAGCGTTGGAGCTGGCCGGTTCGTTCCGCACGGCGGCCGGAACGCTGCCGTCCCGGGAAACGCTGGATTCCAGCGGGCAGTTTGCAAATTTCTGTTTTGGGCAGGGGGAGCTGACGGCGACACCTTTGCAGATTGCCGGGATGATGAACACCGTTGCGGCGGACGGAGTTTTCCGGGAGCCGGTGCTTCTGGACTGTCTGCTGGATGAAACCACCGGAGAAGAGCAAAAACCCCTGAGTCATCCGTATTTTACCGGGGCACGGCGGGCGTTTTCGGCCCGGACAGCGCAGCAGCTCCGGCAGCTGCTGGCCGGTGTGGTGACCGAGGGCACCGGGCAGGAGGCGGCCCCGGCGGCGGGGGCGGCAGGGGGAAAGACCGGCACCGCCCAGACCGGGCAGTTTTTGGAAGGAAAAGAGCAGAAAAATTACTGGTTTGCAGGATTTTATCCGGCAGACAGGCCCCGCTGCACCATTGTGGTATTGCAGGATGCCCAGACTGATCCGGCAGGATCCAGCGCAGCGATTTTTGCCGCCGTCTGCGATCAGCTGGCACTTTTGGAGGAGAAAAGCGGGTTTTAACTTGCTTTTTCGGGCAAGGTATGATACTATATTCTTGTATTTGTATGCTGATTTGAATTTTACTGATAAAAAGGAGCGTTTTGACCCATGTCTGCTATTGAAATTGTCGGCGGCGTTATTCTGCTGATCGTCTCGGCTGTCATCATCGTTCTCACCATGATGCAGCACACCCACGGCCAGGGCCTTTCCGGTGCCATCAATGGTGGTGCCTACGGCGCAAACAACGCCCGCCTGACCCCTGCGGATCAGATGCTGGCAAAGGTCACCCGCATTGCCGGTATCGTCTTTTTTGTGGTGGCAATCCTGGCCTGTGTGTTTGCAAGCCGTCTGGCTTGAGCATACGCCGCAGCCCCGTGTGGATACGGGGCTGTTTTTCTGTTTTGAGGGAAGGCGGGACTGTGCCCGCATCTGGCAGGACGGGGCCCGGCGGAGGAACCGTCTGTGAAGGTAAGGAGAAATAAAATCTATGGCACTTCGTGAAAAAATTGAACATGCGATCCAAAACCAGCCCTGCACGGTCAAGGATCTGAAATCAAAATTCGGCGGGGACCGCAGCGCAGACCGCAAGGTGATGGAGGCTCTGGACAGCCTTGTGCACGATGCAGTGATCTGCCAGAAGCAGGGCGTGTTCTTCACCGTCCGTTCCGGCCGGGCCGAAAAGGCACTGCTGTGCAAGGTGGTCAAGCTGGGCAAGAATTTTGCCTTTGTCATGCTGGAGGACGGCACCAGCGATATCTTTATCCCGGGCCGCTTCACCAGAGGTGCAATGCCCGGTGACGATGTTCTGGTGGAAAAATTTGCACACCCCCGGGTGGAGGGCAGCGATGAGGGCGAGATCCTTGCCGTGCTGACCGAGAAGAATGATCTGGTGGGTACCGTCCGCCGGATCGAGGGCCGGCTCAAGTTCGTGCCCGATGACTGCCCGGCTATCTCCATGCAGCTGATGCGGGACTGCGAAGGCGGTGCAAAGGACGGCGACAAGGTTGCTGTGGAGATCCTGCTGCGGGGAAATCGGCAGGAGGATCACCGTGTGGGCGTTGCCATGCGGTTCGGCAGCTCGGATGAGGCCAAACGCTGCGCGAAGGCTCTGCTCTATGCAAAGGATATCCACACCCGTTTCCCCGAAAAGGTGCGGGAAGAAGCCAAAAAGTTTGAGGATATGACCATTTCCGAGAAGGAGATGGAAGGCCGGATGGACCTGCGGGCCCTGCCCATCTTTACCATCGACAGTGCCGAGACCAAGGACATCGATGATGCAGTCAGCCTGACCCGCACCTCGGAGGGCGGTTTTGAGCTGGGCGTTCACATCGCAGATGTTTCCAACTATGTCAAGCCCGGCACGGAGCTGGACAACGAAGCCTTTAACCGTGCCACCAGCGTTTACTACGCCGATCAGGTGGTGCCCATGCTGCCCAAGGCTCTATCCAACGGCATTTGCAGCCTGAACGAGAAAGAAGTGCGTCTGGCATTTTCCTGCCTGATGCGTCTGGATCCGGACGGCAACCTGACGGATTACCGTTTTGTCAAGTCGGTCATCTGCAGCCGGGTCAAGGGCGTGTATTCTGAGATCAATGCGCTGCTGGCCGGCACCGCAGATGCAGAGATTCAGGCCAAGTATGCAGAGGTCAAAGATCAGCTGCCTGCCATGAAAGAGCTGTACGGCCAC
>CALDNF010000045.1 GCA_937917475.1 uncultured Faecalibacterium sp. | reverse complement strand
CTCTCCCCGTTGAAAGCACTGCCGCGATAACGAGCGGCGCACGTCTGCCCCTACTTGCCGGGAACAACTGTTCCGGGTTCAGGGGGAAGCTCACGGGTGTTCTTGGGGTCCGGTTCTCTGTGCGGCTTTCACCTGCCCGCACTCTCTGAAAGGGAACGGATGGACCTTACTTTTCCCGGTCATCGCTTTTCTTGCTGTGAATTGTATCACGGCTTTTTCTCCGTGTCAACAGCCGAAGGCAAATTTTCGTCACTTTGTACAGAGTGATCGGCTTCAGCGTTTTTTGCGGCGCAGGAACGGCACAAACCGTACAAAACACTGCCTTCGCACTGAAGGGTGAAGCCGTGGTCTGCCATCAGATGAGAGCGAACCTCATCCATAAAATGGCAATCCAGATGGTAGATGCGGCCGCACTGAACACACTTGAGGTGCAGATGTTCCCGGCAGTGACGGCTTTCGTCTACATACTGGAACACTGCCCGCTCGCCCTTGTCGGCAACATACTTCATGATCCGCTGTTCCCCGGCCAGCTTGTCCAGATACCGGTAGACTGTGGTGGGGTTGGGGCTAGCCCCCTGCTCTTCCAGATGGGCCAGAATGTTGGATGCACTGACTGCGTGCTGCCGGTTGTTGATGAGGTAATCGAGGATCAGCTGCCGTGTTTTGGTGTTGTAGCCGTCGCTTCGTGCCATGGAAAAATCATCCCTTTCTGCCTGTAGTGTATCACAAATTATCTTTCGATGCAAAACAAGGTTGGAAAACTGGATACAAGCACAAAATTAATTGTTAAAATGTTCAAAAATGATGCGTTATATCTGTGCAAAACAGAAATGCTACCAAACTTTCAGAAAAACTCTTGTAATAAATGCCATAATGTGTGATAATACAGCTAGAATATCAGTTGGATGGTTTCAGGGATACAAGCAATGCACCGGCAGGTGTCGCTGGAACGTTTTTCCGGCTGAGAAGAAGAATTAGGAGCAAAAAGAAGATGAAAGAGATGGAGCCCCAGACGAAACTGAGTTTGAAGCTGCAGGCGTACCAGTATCTCAAGACCAAGATCCTGAACTGTGAGTACCGTCCCAACGAGTTTTTGAACGAACAGAAGCTCTGCGCCGAGATGGGCAACATCAGCCGCACCCCCATGCGGGATGCATTGGGCCGGCTGGAACAGGAAGGTCTGATCACCATTCTGCCCAAAAAGGGCCTGATGGTCTCCGGCATCACCGAGGAAGACGTACATAGTATGTTTGAAATGCGTCTGCTGGTGGAGCCTTACGCCCTGCGCACCTATGGCAGCGAGATCCCCCGTGCCCAGCTGGAAGCTTTTGCTGAGCTGATGCACAACCCTGACCGGATCGAGGATTTCTGCAAGAATGATGATGATTTCCACGAGCTGCTGATGAGCACCCTGCCCAACAAGTATCTCCGCTCGGCTTATGACCGGATCACCGGCCTGAATACCCGGTTCCGGATCATGACCGGCAAGGTCAGCATGATCAACCGGGAACAGACCTGCGAGGAGCATCTGCTGATCCTGGATGCTGCTCTGCGGGAGGACTGGAACACTGCCGCCGACGCACTCCAGCAGCATCTGGAGATCGCCCGGGACAAGGCCGAAGGCGTGATCAAAGTGATCCGCCTCTGGTAAAAACAGAAACAACGCAAAAAAATGACCGGATGTTGCAGCATCCGGTCATTTTTGCGTCATGAGATGAAATTAAAGGGCATCCAGTTCTTTTTGCAGGGCAGCCAGAGAAGTGCGGATGGGCAGTTTCTGGGGGCAGACGGCTTCGCATTTGCCACAGCGGACACAGTGATAGGCTTTTTCGGCATCGGGGAAGCGGGCGGTCCACTGCTTTTTGATGGCATCGGGCTGGCCGAACATTCCAAGTTTGTTCCAGATGCTGAAATTGTCCGGGATATCCACCCCCATGGGGCAGGGCATACAGTACCGGCATCCGGTGCAGCCGATCTTGATCCGGCTGCGGAGAACGGCAGCGGCCTGCTCCACAGCCTGCGTTTCGGCAGCGGTCAGGGGCTCGAACTTCTCAAAGGTTTTCAGATTGTCGGCCAGTTGGTCCTCTGCACTCATGCCGGAAAGGATGATGTGGACGTTCTTGTGGCTTCCTACCCAGCGCAGGGCCCAGGAAGCCGCACTGGCATCCGGACGCAGAGCCTTGAGGGGAGCTTCCGCATCGGGGGGCAGGGTGGCGAGGGTGCCGCCCTTGATGGGCTCCATGATGATGAGGGGGATGCCCAGCTCCTCGGTCAGGGCATAGCCCCGGTCGCCGGAGATCTCCTCGGCACGGTCATCGGTGTCCAGATAGTTGTATTGCAGCTGGCAGAAATCCCAGGGCTGGTCCCGGAGAATGTGCTCAAACCCGGCAAAGTTGTCGTGGCAGGAAAAGCCCAGATTGTGGATCTTCCCGGCGGCTTTCAGCTCCCAGAGCCAGTCCACGATGCCCAGCTCCTTGGCCTGATCATACCGGGCTTTGTGGAGGGAGTGCATGAGGTAAAAATCAATGTAGTCCACCCCAAGCCGTTCCAGCTGCTCAGCAAAAATGCGCTTGGCATCGTCAAGGCTCTTGCACTGCCAGAGCGGCAGCTTGGTGGCAAGGTAAAAGCTCTCCCGAGGCCATTTGGCAATGACCCGGCCCACAAAGGGTTCGCTTTGACCGCCGTGGTAGGGGTAGGCGGTGTCAAAATAATTCACACCGGCATCCCGGGCGGTGTTGAGCAGGGCTTCGGCCCGCTCTTCGTCAATGCTTCCATCTGCCTTGGTGGGAAAGCGCATACAGCCATAACCCAGCAGAGAAGTGCGTGCTGCGATTTTGTTCCAATTGCGATATTCCATACTCTCGTTCGGCGGCAGAGGGCTTTGAGCTCTGCCGCCCCTCCTTTTAAACAGTATAGCATGACCGGCCCCGGGGAACAAGAGGAGAGGCGGTGGGACCTAAAATTGCAAAAAGATTGATTTTGCTGCCTGACCCTGATAAAATGAAAGATATTATGCGATACAAAACAATAAACGAGGAAAATCCATGGAACCTTTGAAAATTGGAAAGATCAACCTGCCCCACCGGGCGGTTTTTGGCCCCATGGCGGGCTTTACGGATGCACCCTGCCGCCGGCTGATGGCTCAGCACGGCGCAGGTTTTACGGTCAGCGAGATGGTGTCCAGCCGTGCGCTGGTCTATCATGACCACAAAACAGTCAGTCTGCTCAAGGCGGAACCAAATGGGGCACCCTATGGTGTGCAGATCTTTGGCGAGGTGCCGGAGATCATGGGCGAAGCCGCAGCAGCGATTGAGGAATACCCCTTTGACTTTCTGGATATCAACATGGGCTGCCCGGCCCCGAAGATCGTCTCCGGTGGGGCAGGCAGCAAGCTGATGCTGGACCCCGACCTCTGCGGGCGGATCGTGGAGCAGGTCAAGGCCCATACCACCCGTCCTGTGACCGTCAAGATGCGGAAGGGCTGGGATGCGGACCACATCACGGCGGTAGAGTGTGCCAAAGCCTGTGAGCAGGCGGGGGCGCAGCTCATTGCCGTCCACGCCCGCACCCGGGAGCAGATGTACACCCCCGGCATCGACCCGGAGATCATTGCCCGGGTCAAGGCGGCGGTGAAGGTGCCGGTGCTGGGCAACGGCGATATCCGCTCGGCAGAGGATGCGGTGGAAATGGTCCGCCGTACCGGCTGCGATGGTGTGATGATCGCCCGGGCGGCTCTGGGCGACCCCTGGCTCTTTGAGCGGGTGAACGCTGCGCTGGAAGGACTTCCGGCTCCCAAAGAGCCTAACCTGCAGGCCCGGATGAACGCCCTCCGCCGTCAGGTGGAAGAGATGGTGGAGCAGAAAGGCGAGTTCGTGGCCATGCCGCAGGCCCGGGCACAGACCATGCACTATATGAAGGGCCTCAAGGGAGCTGCTTCCCTCCGGCGGTACTGCTGTGAGCTGACCCACTTGGAGGACATCGATGAGCTGATCGATGCCGTGTTTGAACAGCAGCGGAAAGCCGCCGATGCAGACGACGCCCGGGAAGTGCCGTTCCCTTAAAATAGTTCTTTTTTTCATTCCGGCAGCGTGTTATACTAAGCGCAGAACGAATAAATTCTTCCCGGGCGGGGCCGGTTCTGGCCCGCCGGGCGGGGAAAGAGGAAACCATGGCTTTTTGGAGCTCGGGCAGTGCCCGGCATCGTCTTTTGCAGCAGAAGCCGCAGAACAAATTCTGGCTCACGGTGGGGCTTTGCGCCCTGACGGCGGCGTTGATCTTTCTGCCGTTCTACATTCTGGATGGCGGATTTTTCCACTATGCCGGTGATTTCAACAGCCAGCAGATCAGCTTTTACCGATACATGAACGGCTTTCTCAAAGGGCAGGGTTACCCGGATGGGCTGACGTCCATCAACGGCCACAGCCTGCCCACGGATACCTTCTCATGGGCCACCGACCTCGGCAGCGGGGCCATGAACGCCTATTCTTTCTATCTCTATGGGTCTCCGTTTTTCTGGTTCTCGCTGATCTTCCCGCAGAACTGGCTGCCTTATCTGATGGTGCCTCTGCTGGTGCTCAAGTTTGCCGTGGCGGGCGGCGGTGCCTACAAATACCTGCGCCGCTATGTCCAGAACGTGAACTATGCCGTGCTGGGTGCCTGCCTGTATGCATTTTCGGGCTTTACGGTCTACAATGTGTTCTTCAACCACTTTGTGGATGTGGTGGCTCTCTTCCCCTGGATGCTCTGGGCCCTCGACGAGGCAATCTATGAGCACAAGCATGGGCCGTTCGCCTTCTGGGTGGCTGTCAACCTGCTGAACAACTATTTCTTCTTTGCGGGGCAGGTGGTGTTCCTCATCATCTACTTCATCTGCAAGGTGAGCACCGGGGAGTGCAGGCTGACCCTGAAACTCTTCGGGCAGCTGGCGTTCGAGAGCATCCTCGGCGTTGCCATGGGCTGTCTGCTCATCTGGCCTGCGCTGCTGTCGCTTTTGCAGAACCCACGCACCATCGATCTTTCGTCGGGATGGGGCTTTTTGACCTACTCCCACACCCAGCAGTACCTTGCCATTCTGGTCAGTTGGATCCTGCCGCCGGATTCGCCCTATCTGCCGTCGGTCTGGTCGGAAGGCATCATCAAGTGGACCAGTATGTCTGCCTATCTGCCCTTGTGCAGTCTGGCCGGTGCCATGGCCTACTGGCGGGCAAAAAAAGGCGACAGCAAAAAGCGGATCATTGCCACCTGTGCGGTGTTTGCCCTTGTGCCGGTGCTGAACAGTGCTTTTTATATGCTCAATTCCAGTTACTATGCCCGGTGGTACTATATGCCGGTGCTGATCCTCTGCACCATGACGGCACAGGCTTTGGAAGACCCGGAAATGGATCTGGACACTCCGGCCCGGGGCATCGGCTGGCTGATGCTGGCGACGATCGTCTTTGCGCTGGTGCCGGTGCTGGACAGCGACACCGGCAAGTGGTCACTGGGCGTGCTCCAGAACCCCGGTCAGTTTGCAGCGGTGCTGGGTTTTGGTCTGGGTGGATTGCTGATCTACCGGATGATCTGCAAAAAATGGCAGGGACAGAAGGCCTTTGCCCAGCGGATGCTGGCAGCAGTGCTGGCCTTTGCCTGCCTGTTCAGCATCGTCCATATTGGCATCGGCAAGTTCGGCCAGTGGAATACCGACAGTGATCTTGTGGAGGAGTACACCAATGCCATTGCCCTGAAGAAGGACCTTCCGGAAGGGGACTGGCGCATCGATACCTACAAGACCCACGATAATCTGGGGCTCTGGCTGGATAAGAGCTGCCTGCGCTACTTTGGCAGCACGGCCGCTCCCAGTATTCTGAGCTTTTATCCGGGCGTCGGCGTCAAGCGGGATGTCCGCAGTGATCCGGACATCAGCAATTACGCCCTGCGGGGGCTGCTGAGCGTCAAGTATATGGTCACGACCCCCAAGCGGATGAGCAGCTTCGAGAATGAAGCGGACGCCGGCTGGCGGTACTACGACGAGATGGACGGCTACGTTCTCTACGAAAACACTAACTATGTTCCCATGGGCTTTACCTATGACTACTACGTTACGGAAGAAACCTATGAGAATGCCCTTACTATGGACCGTTCCAACCTGCTGATGCGGGCTCTGGTGCTGTCTGATGAGGATGCGGCAGTCTATGGGCAGTACCTTACCGAGCTGCCGGAGGAAAAGCTCTATGATCTCTATTACGAGACCTACGTCAGCGACTGCAAGGACCGCCGGGCTTCGGCCTGCAGCCTGTTCCGGATGACCAATTCCGGCTTCCATGCCGAGATCAATCTGCCCCGGGAGAATCTGGTCTTCTTCTCGGTGCCCTATGACGACGGATTTACGGCTTATGTCAATGGGGAAGAGAAAGATATCATCCGGGTGGACGAGGGCCTGATGGCTGTTCTCTGCCCGGCTGGTGCGGATACCATCGACTTCGTGTACGAGGCCGACGGTCTGCGGCTGAGCCGTACGGTGACCTGCATCGCCATCCCGGTCTTTGCGGTCTACACCGGGTACTGGTTCTGGCAGGACCGCCGCAAAAAGAAGCTGCATTGAACAAAATACAGGTAAAATAAAGGGAGGATGCCTCTGCCGGGCCGGCGGAAGCATCCTCCCTTTTGTGATGCGGAGATCCGTTCTTACTGAACGTACTCGATGGTATACTCGAAGCCGTACTCTTCCTGCAGCTTCTTGACGTCAGCCTCGCAGTCCTCAATGAAGGTGGGAGCGTAGACCGATGCGCCGTTGTGGGCCTTCTTGTAGTCCTCAACGATCTGCTGCAGCTTTGCCCAGCCCTCGTTTGCCTTGGCCTGATCCACGGTGTCGGGGAAGTTGATGATGAATTCACGATGTTTGGGGATACGAGCTTTCATAATGATTCTCCTTGATGACAGGTTATTTGTTTTATGACGAAGCGGGGCGTGCCCGCTGCGTGCGCTTAAAGTTGAAAGACGGCCCGGGCATTTTCTGCTGTCTGCCGGAAGACTTCCTCCGGGGCAAGGCCCTTGACCGAAGCCACATACTCACCCACATACCGGATGAGGGAGCTGTCACACCGGGTGCCCCGCACCGGCTCCGGAGCCATATAAGGGCAGTCCGTTTCCAGTACGATCTGTTCCAGCGGCAGGGCGGCAAGGGCCTTTGCGGCTCGCTTGGCCCCCTTGAAGGTGCAGGCTCCGCCAAAGCCGAAGAAAAGCCCCTGTTCTGCCAGCCAGAGTGCATCATCGGCACTGCCGGAATAGCAGTGGATAATACCCTTGGGACGGTACTTTTTCAGCAGGGTATAGACATCGGCGTGAGCCTGCCGGTCATGCACGATAATAGGCTTGTCCAGTTCCAGAGCCAATTGGATCTCAGCCTCAAACAGGGCCAGCTGTGCGTCCTTTGGTACCGGCCAATGATAGTCCAGCCCGCACTCGCCCACGGCAACCACTTTGGGGTCGTCGTAATAGGGGGCAAGGGCTTTCATCTCGGCCTGCCAGTCACCGCCGTAAACTGAGACGGTGGGGGCGGGACCCTCTTTGCCGCAGTCGGAGGCAGGCAGCAGGCTCTCGGGATGGATGCCGATGGCGGCATACACCCACGGATACCGATGTGCCAGTTCCAGACAGCGGGGAGCGTCCCCGGAGTGGGTGGCCTGTTCGCAGATGCCCACCACACCCTTGCCGGGCAGAGAGTCCAGCAGGGAATAGCGGTCCGGGTCAAAGGCCCGGGAGCTGTAATGGGCGTGAGTATCAAAAATGGGGCCCATCATGCGGCCTCCTTCTTCGGGGCTTTGTTCACCAGCCAGATGCCCACGCAGACCAGTGCCAGAGCAGCAAGATACTGCCACTCAAACAAAGGCTCGCCGTTGAGCAGGGCACTGAGCAGAACGTTGACCACCGGGTTCACCAGACCGAACACGGAAATGCGGCTGACCGGGTTATTCTTCATCAGCAGGGCCCAGAGCAGGTAGCCTGCCCCGCAGATAAAGGCCAGATAGAGCATGACTGCCACAGCCAGAGCACTTTCCACGTGGAGGCTTCCGCCCAGCGCAAGACCAAGCAGAAGCAGGGCCAGACCGCCCACAAACAGATTGAGGAAACAGACGGCAAAACTGTCGGCCTTTTTGGTCACCGATTTATTCCACGGCCCGGACAGGGTAAAGAGGACGGTGGCCGTCAGCATACAGAAGATGCCCCAGGCACTGCCACCGCCATGGTTGCCGATGGTGGCCACCAGCACGCCGCCGAAGCCCACGGCGCAGCCAAGGGCCTTGGCGGGGGTCATCCGGTCCGCATTGCCATAGATGAAGTGGGCAAAGATCACGCCCAGAAAGCTCTGGGTGCTGTTCAGGATGCCGCCGAATGCGCCGGTAAGCCGAGCGACCGCAGAATAGTAAAAGGCATACTGTGCCGTGGTCTGCCACAGGCCCAGAGCACAGGACTCCAGTGCTACCTTTCCCCGGGGAAACTTCGGGACTGAACCTTGCAGCAGGATACTGCCCAGCAGCACCAATGCACTGCCCAGCATGAACCGGACGCCCGCAAAGCAGAGGATGGAAGGGGTATCGGCTGCATCAATGGAGAAGAGCCGGTAGCCCATTTTGATGAAGGGGAAAGCGGAGCCCCACAGGCAGTTGCAGAAGATGGCAAGTAGCACCGCAAAGGTAGGGTTGCCAAAGATCTGATCCAGCTTGTTGGCCCGGGAAGTGGTATCCGTTGTTTTCATCTTCATCAGTGGATGCGTGCACCAACAGGGGTGTCATCGCCATAGAAGGCGATGGAGCAGCCGCCGTCTGCGGTGTCAGCAGCAAAGATCATGCCCTCGCTGACATATTTGCCCTTCATCATCGGGCGGGGTGCCAGATTTGCCACGATGCCGATCTTTTTGCCGATCAGGTCTTCGGGCTTGAACCACTTGGCAATGCCGGAAAGGATGCAACGTTCCCGCTCACCATCAAAGACAGTCAGATGGAGCAGTTTCTTGCTCTCCTTCAGGTTCTCGCAGGCACGCACTTCGGCCACACGGAGCTCCACCTTGCAGAAATCGTCAAAGGTGATCTCAGGCTCGTGCTCCTGCTCTTCGGCGGGGGCAGCTTCGGTCTTGGAGGCAGCAGCCTCTTCTTTGGCCTTCTTGGCGGCCTCGGCGGCAGCTTTCCGCTTCTCGTCCTCTTCCTTCAGGTGGGCGATCTCCTTTGCCACATCGATGCGGGGGAACAGAGCGTCGCCCTTGTGGACGGTGTAGGACTCCTGTGCGCCGTAGGTGGTCTTGGTGATGTCCAGAGCAGAAGCGTCCAGACCCAGCTGCTCCATCATCTTGGGAGCGGTGTTGGGCAGGTAGGCATTCAGCAGGATGCCGGTCACACGCAGGGCCTCACACAGGTGATAGAGGACACTTTCCAGACGAGCCTTGTTGGCCTCATCCTTTGCCAGAGCCCAGGGAGAGGTCTCGTCGATATACTTGTTGGCACGCTGGATGACGGCAAAGATCTCCATCAGGGCCTGCGGGATGGTCAGGTTGTCCATGTCGGCGGTGACCTTGGCGGTCAGCTCGTTGATCATGGTCTCCAGCTCAGTGTCCACGGCCTCGGTGCCGGGAAGACTGTGCACAGTGCCGCCGAAGTACTTCTCGCACATGGCAACGGTACGGCTGAGCAGATTGCCCAGATCATTTGCCAGATCGCTGTTGATCCGGTTGATAAGGGCTTCGTTGGTGAACGTACCGTCGTTGCCGAAGGGGATCTCACGCAGCAGGAAGTAGCGGATGGCATCCACGCCGT
>CALDNF010000044.1 GCA_937917475.1 uncultured Faecalibacterium sp. | reverse complement strand
AGGGTGGTTTCGTTCATGCGGATATGCGCTTTAATTTTGAAAATTGCTATAAAACAAAAATGCGAACCCGGCACTTCGGGCACGCACTTTTGGGAATTTTTTATGGCTGCGCCATCACTGGCAGAGCCGTGATCTCGGCTTCCAGCACATCGGCTTCGGCAGGGGTCAGCTTTTTGGCTTCGGTCATGCGGTCCAGCACCACTTTGGTTCGTTTCAGGGCCAGAGCGGGGTTTCCCTTGGGAGAATACAGGCTGGGCGCATTGGGCAGGCCCGCCAGCACCACAGCCTCCGCATCGGTCAGCTGGGCGGGCGTCTTTCCAAAATATCCCTGTGCCGCCTGCGCAATGCCGTAATAGCCGCTGCCAAAATAGATGGTATTGGCATACATCTCAAAGATCTGCTGCTTGGAGTAGTTCTTTTCAATGTCCAGTGCAGCAAACATTTCTGCCGCCTTCCGGGCCATCCGCTTTTCCTGCGTGAACAGCTCATTCTTGGCAAGCTGCTGGGTCAGAGTGCTGCCGCCCTCGGCAAGGGAATGGGTCTTTACATCGATGACCAGTGCCCGCCCAATAGAGATCGGGTCGATGCCATGATGGACGGCAAAACGGCGGTCTTCCACCGAGATGACAGCATCCACATAGGTGCCGGGCAGCTGGTCGAAGGTCACAAACTCCCCCCGGGCCCGGATGCGGTCATACATCGAACCGATGGGGGCGGTCTCCACCGCCTCTTTATATAAAGTATGGCCCTGCCAGCCCAGCACAACTCCCACTGCCAGCAGAACGCTCAGCACAAGCAGCAGTACCGTCAGCAGGATGCGGCCCAGAGCCTTTCTCAATCTGCGCATCGTCATTTGCTCCTTTCCCGCTTATCTTACCCGATTGCCGCCCCTCCTGCAAGGGATGCTGCGGAAAATTCAAAAAAATTTAGGAATCCTTGAAAGTAAGACTTTTTCATTTTTCTTTTTGAAAATCAGAATAAACCTATTGACAAAGCGGGTAGATAGGGATACAATATAGCCACAAACCAATCCACAAGGTTGGTGGGATAAAGCAAGATGAAAGGAGGGCTTTACAATGTCGCTGATCTGGAATACCCTGCTCCATGCGAATTTCCGCTGTGGGCGAATGTGCACCCGCCGGGCTGATGTTCTGACCCTGCCCTGTGCCTTGCCCTCCCATATGCGAATGTGCCGTTGAGAGCAAAGAGCCCCGCTTGGTTTAAAACGAACTTCATGCCCGGTGTCTGGTCGTGTTGTGGACCGATACCGGGTTTTTTATGGAAAGACATTATACTAAAAGTACAGATAGAGAGGTAAATTACAATGGCAAACTACAAATTTGAGACTCTGCAGCTTCACGTCGGTCAGGAACAGCCGGACCCCGCCACCGATTCCCGGGCCGTGCCCATTTACCAGACCACTTCTTATGTGTTCCGCAACAGCCAGCACGCCGCAGATCGTTTTGGTCTGGCTGATGCAGGCAACATCTACGGCCGTCTGACCAACTCCACTCAGGACGTGTTTGAGAAGCGGATCGCCGCTCTGGAGGGCGGTTCGGCTGCTCTGGCCGTGGCTTCCGGTGCAGCTGCCATCACCTACACCATCGAGGCACTGGCACAGGCCGGTGACCACATCGTGGCACAGAAGACCATCTACGGCGGCAGCTACAACCTGCTGGAGCACACCCTGTCCCAGTTCGGCGTCAAGACCACTTTTGTGAACGTACATGACCTCGCTGAGGTGGAGGCTGCCATCCAGCCCAACACCAAGGCCGTTTATCTCGAGACGCTGGGCAACCCCAACAGCGACATTCCCGACATCGACGCCGTTGCTGCCATCGCTCACAAGCACGGCCTGCCTCTGGTCATTGACAACACCTTCGGCACCCCCTACCTGATCCGTCCCATTGAGCACGGCGCAGACATCGTGGTGCACTCTGCCACCAAGTTCATCGGCGGCCACGGCACCTCTCTGGGCGGCGTGATCGTGGACAGCGGCAAGTTTGACTGGAAAGCCAGCGGCAATTATCCCAACATCGCTGCACCCAACCCCAGCTACCACGGCGTTTCCTTCGCCGATGCCGCCGGTCCCGCAGCTTTTGTCACCTACATCCGTGCCATCCTGCTGCGTGACACCGGTGCCACCATCTCCCCCTTCAACGCCTTCCTGCTGCTGCAGGGCACCGAGACCCTGAGCCTGCGTCTGGACCGCCATGTGGAGAACACCAAGAAGGTGGTGAAGTACCTGTCCAACCATCCTCTGGTGGAAAAGGTCAACCATCCCTCTCTGCCCGACCATCCGGACCACGCCCTGTATGAGAAGTACTTCCCCAACGGCGGTGCATCCATCTTCACCTTCAACATCAAGGGCGGCCGTGAGGAAGCCTTCAAGTTCATCGATAACCTGAAGATCTTCTCTCTGCTGGCCAACGTTGCCGACGTGAAGAGTCTGGTCATCCATCCGGCTTCCACCACCCACAGCCAGCTGACCGACGAGGAGCTGGCCGAGCAGCAGATCTACCAGAACACCATCCGCCTGTCCATCGGCACCGAGCACATCGACGATATCATCGCTGACCTCGAGAACGGCTTTGCCGCTGTCAAGGGCTGATCCTTCCCCTTCTTCTCCGCAATTTCCGAAACTCCTTTGCGCATTTTTCTTCTTTTCTGAATCGTGTGTAGATTGCAAACGCCCTCTCCGTTCCAAAGCGGAGAGGGCGTTTGTGTATCGATCCGATTTCAGACCAAATTTTATGCACGAAGGAAGTATTTCTCGATGCAGCAGGCCGCTGCGCCCAGTGCATCGCCGAAATCGCCCAAATCCACATAGACCAACTTCAGCTGCTCATCCTCGGCGTACAAGAGACTGCTCCGGAGGATGCTTTCCACCGTCTCAAGGTTGCGGCGGTTCTGGAACATGGGGCCGCTGAGGAAGATGAGGTGGGGATTGATGAAGTTAACCACGTTGGCCAGTGCAATGCCCAGATACCGCATCCCCCGGTCCACGATCCGGCAGACTGCTTCATCCCCCCGCTCCTGCGCACGGAGCACCTGCTCCAAGGTCAGATCCTCAGGCTTTTTGCAGATCTGTGCCAGCACGGTGCACTCCCCGGCTTCCAGAGCCTCCCGGCAGTAGGCCAGGATAGCCCGGACACTGGAAAGGGATTCCAGACTGCCCGGCACGCAAAATGCAGGCATATTGTGGCTGCAGGGGTCGGTAAGGCAGGGGTCCATGATCATCCGGCCGATCTCACCGGCAGCAGCATCCTCACCCCGGAAGGAGTGGTTATCCAGCACCAGCGGGCAGGCGATGCCCCAATACACATAGCAGAACGCAAAGGTGGAATATTCTCCCAGCAGCTCCGAGTGGAAAAGGGAGACGGCGCAGGCCCGGCCCCGGGTGTTGTTTTCCAGCCGGACCGGCAGACCGATCTGGCCGCTGATCCGGTCCGCCAGCGTTTTTTCCCGCCATTCCTTCCGCTCGTTATATCCGGGGTTCTTGATGACGCCCCGGTGGGGATCCACAATGCCGGGCATGGTGATGCCCACGCCCAGAAGCCGCTTCCACAGGTTTGCGTGCCGATGCCGGATGGTGCCCAGCAGGTCCAGCAGTTGCTGGACCATGGGCTCGTACTCTTCCGGCATCCTGTCCGCACTGCCCTGTGCCAGCATCCTTCCCCGCAGGTCCGTGATGCAGTACCGGGTGCCGTCACGCCCCAGAGAGACCCCCAGCGACAGGTGCGACTCGGGCACCAGATCGATGTTGATGGGTTTGCGGCCTGCACCCCGGCTCTCACCGGCCTTGTCCAGTTCCTGCACCACCCCCTGCTGGATCAGCTCGCCCACAATGTTGGTGATGGTGGGCGGGGTCAATTCCAGCCGGCTGGCGATCTGCGCCCGGGAAAGAGGAGCCGACCGATACAGGATGGTCTTGATATTTTCCATGTTCTGTTGTTTGATTTTCGCAAGGTTTTTCCCGTGGAGAGCGTTCATATGATCTTCCTCTTTCTATACTGACAGCGTACCCGCTCATTGATTCCGAATATTGACATGATCGCACAACAGCCTGCCGCAAACAAGCAAATTTGCACGAATTTTATTTCCCTCTGTCCCTTATTATAAAAACAGCTGTTTTCACTCCTTTATGGATACATCATACCACATTTTCTCCTGCATTTTCAACAAAATCAACATAATCCATCATCCTTTGAAAAGTTTTTTCATTTTTTATGCAAAATGCAAGGCCAATTTCATTTCTAAATGCACAAAAGCCGTCCGGTGGTCAACCGGACGGCTTTTGCTGTAAAGAAAAACGCCTTGCGTGAATGATTTGTTCAGAGCTTTTCTACCATCTGCCGCAGTTCCCGGCAGGTCTGCTCAATATCCTCTGCACCAAAGATGGCACTGACGAGAGCCACACCGGCCTCGCCGCAGCCGGCAAGGGTGAGCAGGTTGCTCTTGTGGATGCCGCCGATGGCTACCACCGGGATGGGAACCGAGGCACACACTGCCGCCAGCGTTTCCCGGCTGCGCACTTCCACATTGGTCTTGGTGGTGGTGGCAAACATGGCTCCGCAGCCCAGATAATCGGCTCCGTCGGCATATGCTTTCCGGGCTTCTTCCACATTGTGGGCCGACACGCCGATGATCTTGTCCGGGCCCAGCAGACGGCGGGCCTCGGCGGCACTCATATCATCCTGTCCGACGTGCACACCGTCGGCATTGCAGCGCAACGCCAGCGGTACATTATCGTTGAGCAGGAAGGGCACGCCGTAATGACGGCAGATTTTTTGGATTTCCAGTGCCTCGTTGAAGAAGTCCCCCTCATCCAGCTGCTTTTCCCGCAGCTGCACGCAGGTAGCCCCGCCTTTCAGGGCAGCTTCCACCTGCTGCGGCAGAGTCAGTTTTCCCACCCAGGCACGGTCGGTCACGGCATAAAGCCGAAGCATTTCAGCGGTACAATTCATATTCAGAACCTTCTTCCAGTTGCTGCGGTGTCAGATTGGAAACGGCATCCATCAGGTAGACCCGGTAGCTTCCGGTGCCGTCCTCCGGAGCCATCCGCTTTTCGGCTTTCTGCCCGCAGAGCCCCATGGCACAGACGGCCCCCAGAGCTGCCTCCAGCGGATGGGCCGGGTCTGCGGCTGCAAAGGCCCCGGTAAGAGCCGTAAGCATACAGCCGGTGCCGGTGACCCGTCGCATGAGGGGCGTGCCGTTATGCACCAGATAAGTCCTCACACCGTCGGTCACCACATCCACGCTGCCAGTCATCGCCACGGTGCAGCCCAGCTTCCGGGCGGCAGCAGCGGCAAACTCAGCATCTTCCCGCAGGGAACTCTCTTCCGAGGGAGCTTCATCCACTCCGCTGCGATTGACTGCACCGCCGCAGAGCTCCCGCAGCTCCGAGTGGTTGCACCGGATGACAGCGGGCCGCACTGCGGCCAGCAGCTGCTTTGCCGCCTCCCGCCGCAGTCCGGAAACGCCCACTCCCACCGGGTCAAACACCACCGGGATGCTCCGGCGGTTCGCTTCCTGCCCGGAGCGGAGCAGAGCTTCCGCCTTGCGGGGGCTTGGGGTTCCAAGGCTCAGGGTCACAGCCCGGCTGATGGCCGTCACCTCCGCCGTTTCCTCCGGGGCATCCGCCATGATGGGCGAGGCACCGCAGGCCAGCAGGAGGTTGGCGCAGTCATTTGCGGCCACCTGATTCGAGATGCAGTGGACCAGCGGAGAAGTGCTGCGGACCGCTGCAAAGATCGTGCTCAGTGCGTTCAAATCCATTTCTCCTCTTTGCTCAGCTCAAAGATGCCTGCATCCCCTTGAGGGCACCGGACCGCTCCAGACTGAGCAGCAGCACACCGGCGATGACGGCACCGCCTGCGGTGGACACCAGGAAGGGGATGATGTAGGCATAAAATGCAATGTCGCCTGCGCTCTTGCCCATCAGCAGGATGGCCACCGGATAGGCACACAGACCGCCCAGAATGGAGGTACCGAACACCTCACCCACCAGAGTGGGCAGCAGCTTTTGGGTCTTGTGGTAAGCAAGACCGCAGAGCAGGGCCCCGAACATACTGCCCGGGAAGGCCATCAGGCTGCCCAGACCCAGCAGGTTGCGCAGCAGCGAAGCCACAAAAGCCACGCCCACGCCATACCACGGCCCCAGCAGGACGGCACACAGGATGTTGACCATATGCTGCACCGGGGCGCACTTGCTGCCAAAGATGGGGAAGGAAAAGACACTGCCCACCACGGCCAGTGCGCAGAACATTCCGGCGAGAGCAAGCTTTTTGACCGACATATTTTTCATTTTGGAACACTCCTTTTTCTTGGCGGAAACGGCTGCGGACAGCTGCTTCCGGGATGACAGAATCCACCTGTGGAAGCGGTCGAGACTTACTGGTCTCCTCTCACGCCGGAACACGGCTTCCCATCGCTGTCTGTACAAGGGCTCCGGGAGCTCCCCCGCAGTCCCGCCCCGGCCGGATGCTGCGCACCCCGGTGCCGGGAAACCGTTTTTCTGTTCCTCCCCTCTGATCTTTGCCAAACAAAAAACAGGAAACACCCGCTGCGGCGTCTCCTGTAAAAATTCATGGTCATACATGACTTCCTACGGCGGCATTATCCGCATCAGGTGTTAGGGTCGGAGTGTGTGCACTCCCTCTCAGCCTGCCATACAAGCTCCCCTGTGTTTTTGGTTCGCCTTGTATTCTACAACAGTGCCCCAAAAATTGCAAGATAATTTTTTACAAATACGGCGGGCTATGGTATACTGGATACAGAAAACGCCGCATCTGCGGCAATGAAGCACAAAGGAGATCTGGCTTATGGGATTTGTCAAAGCGGCTGCTCGTGCAGCATCCGGCGTAATGGCCGATCAGTGGAAAGAATTCTTCACCTGCGATGCCCTCCCTGCGGAGGTGCTGGCCATCAAGGGTGAAAAGCGGACTTCCGGCCGCTCGGCCAACCGCCGGGGCAGTGAGAATATCATCACCGACGGCTCGGTCATCACTGTGGCCGAAGGCCAGTGCGCCCTGATCGTGGAACAGGGCAAGGTGGTAGACCTCTGCGCCGAGCCCGGCGAGTACACCTACAGCACCGGCACCCAGCCCTCCCTTTTCTCGAAGGGCCTTGCCAAGAACATCGACGAAGTATTTGCTGAGATCGGCAAACGGTTCACCTTTGGGGGCGACGCCGCAGCTGACCAGCGCATCTATTACATCAACACCAAGGAGCTGGTGGGCAACAAGTACGGCACCCCCAGCCCGGTGCCCTTCCGTGTGGTGGACCAGCGTGCCGGCATTGACATCGACATCGGGGTGCGCTGCTTCGGTGAGTACAGCTATCGGATCACCAACCCCATCCTCTTTTACACCAATGTCTGCGGCAATGTGGAAGCAGCCTACACCCGGGATGCGCTGGACGGCCAGCTCAAAACTGAGCTGATGACCGCCCTGCAGCCCGCCTTTGCCAAGATCAGCGAGATGGGCGTCCGCTACTCCGCCCTGCCCGGCCACACCATGGAACTGGCCGACACCCTCAACGAAGTGCTCTCTGCCAAGTGGGGCAAGCTGCGGGGCATCGAGATCGTTTCCATGGGCATTTCGGGCGTAAAGGCCAGCGAGGAAGATGAGCAGATGCTCAAGGAACTTCAGCGCAGTGCCGCCTTCATGGACCCCACCCGGGCTGCGGCTCATCTGGTGGGCGCACAGGCCGCTGCCATGCAGTCTGCCGCCGCCAATACTTCTGCCGGACCTGCCATGGCCTTTATGGGGATGAATCAGGCCGCTGCCGCCGGCGGCGTCAACGCCCAGAACCTCTACCAGATGGGAGCTCAGCAGGCTGCGGCTCAGCCCGCCCCGGCCGCTTCCGGCTGGACCTGCGCCTGCGGCCAGAGTGGCAACACCGGCAAATTCTGCACTGCCTGCGGCCAGCCCAAGCCCGCTGCCCCCAGCGTCTGGGTCTGCTCCTGCGGAGCCAAAAACTCCGGCAAGTTCTGCTCCGAGTGCGGTAAGCCCAAGCCTGCCGCCAAGTGCACTTCCTGCGGGTGGGAGCCTGCTGACCCGGCCCAGCCGCCCAAGTTCTGCCCCAACTGCGGCAAGCCCTTTGGCGCATGAAAGGGGTCTGAGATATGGCGACCCAGACAACCAATTACCAATGCCCGGCCTGCACCGGTCCGCTGCATTTTGACAGCAGGACCGGCAAGCTGGTCTGTGACTACTGCGGCACCAGCTACGACGTAAAGGAGATCGAAGCCCGCTACGGACAGAAGCAGGCTTCTGCCGATGCAGCTGCCACCAAAGCCGGAAAGCAGACCCTTTCCGATGACCGGGCCCGCTGGAGCGAAACCGAAGCCGCCGGTCTCACCAGTTACAGCTGCCCCTCCTGCGGGGCAGAGCTGGTCTGCGAGGCCGAGACCGCTGCCACCACCTGCCCCTACTGCGGCAATCCCACGGTGCTGGGAGGCAAGCTTTCGGGACGGCTCAAGCCCGAGTACATCCTGCCCTTCAAGCTGGACAAGAAAAACGCCGTAGAGCAGCTGACCCGCTACTATAAGGGCAAGCCGCTGCTGCCCAAGGCCTTCAGCCGCCACAACCACATTGAAGAGATTCAGGGCGTATATGTTCCCTTCTGGCTCTATGATGCCCACGCCGATGCACGGGGCCGATACGAGGGCGAGATCACGGAGAGTCACCGGGAAGGCGACTACATGGTGACCACCACCCAGCACTACGACATAGCTCGGGACGGCTCCACCGACTTCCTCAAGGTGCCGGTGGATGGTTCCAGCAAGATGCCCAACACCCACATGGATGCCATTGAACCCTTCGACTACCGTGCACTGGTGCCCTTCTCCACGGCGTATCTCCCCGGCTTTCTGGCCGACCGGTACGACGAGGACGCTGACACCTGCTATGAGCGGGCCCAGAAACGGATGGAGAGCTCCACTGCCGATGCTCTTCACGCTACCATCAGCGGCTATTCCGAGCTGCACACCCTCTCGGAGAACATCAACGTAGACCGCAAAAAGGCCCACTATGCCCTGCTGCCGGTCTGGATGCTCCACACCAAGTGGAAGGGCAAGGATTTTCTCTTTGCCATGAACGGCCAGACCGGCCGTCTCATCGGTGATCTGCCCATTGACAAAGGCCGTCTCGCCGGATGGTTCTTCGGGATCAGTCTGCCTATCATCGCAGTGCTGTCTTGGCTGATCTTTTTATAAGGGGGCGGCTGTATGAATACCAGAACACAACATCCCAAACGCTTTCTTTCCCTGCTGGCGGTTCTGCTGCTGGCCGTCAGCTTCAGTCTGTCGGTCTTTGCAGCCCCACCGCTGGTGATCGACGAATACGGCCTGTTCGACGCCGACACCCTCACCTCGCTGGAGCAGCAGGCCGAAGATGCTGCCAGCGGCCACGACTGCGGCGTCTACTTCCTTGTGACAGACAGCATTGGGGAGCAGGATCAGCGGGACTACGCCAAGGCCTACTACATCTCCCATAACCTCGGAGAAGGGGATTCCCACAGTGGCATCCTATTCCTGCTGGCTCTGGGCTCCCGCAAGTATGTCACCATCACCTACGGCGGCGGTGTAACAGCTTTTACCGACTACCGCATCAAGGACATGGAAGACGAGATCGTCCCCCTGCTTTCGGACGGCGAATATGCCGAAGCCGCAGAGACCTACATTTCCCTCTGTGCCGACACGCTGGACTTCTACGCCGAGCAGGGCGTGCCGCTGGATTTTGACAACGACCCTGCGAACCAGCCTGGCCTGCTGATCTTCCTCATCATCGTGGGCATCGCCTTCCTGATCTCGGGCATCGTCTGCGCTGTTCTCTGCGCCAAGATGAAAACTGCCCATCAAAAGACCGAGGCCAACGATTATATGCCCGCCGCCGGGCTCACCCTGCGCACCCAGCGGGACGTTTACACCCACACCACCCGCACGCAGGTCTATGACCCGCCTCAGCAGGATAACAATTCCAGCTCTTCCGGCGGTTCCTCCGTAGACAGCGACGGCTTCGGCGGTTCCTCCGGCGGCTCGTTCTGAGCAATGCTTCTTCCGGAACGAACAGCTCAATAAACGCATACATCCCCCGCACCGTGCCCGAATCATCCGGGCCGTGCGGGGGATGTTTTTGTTGAGAGTTTAAGCAAAAGAAAAGCACCGTACTTCCTGCGAAATACGGTGCTTTTTGGTGGAGATTAGCGGGATCGAACCGCTGACCTCTTGCATGCCATGCAAGCGCTCTCCCAGCTGAGCTAAACCCCCATAGGATCAACGTCGTGCCTGACGACGTTGATAATTATACCAGTGAGTGCCAGAATTGTCAAGCAGTTTTTGCATTTTTCCTGCAAAAAATCCGCACTGACTCAAAGCTGCGGGACGGTTGGCCACAAAGCTTCGATGCTGTGTTCACTTTTTATGTTTCTGGCCAAAACGGTACTCTTTGCCCTCCCGGATGCGCTGGATGTTGGCACGATGCATATAGATGACCATGCCGCCCATGATGGCCGCACCGATCACGCAAACCGCCAGATCACCCGCAACAAAGCCCTTGAGCAGGCCGTAGATCAGGGTGAGGATGGGATAGGATGCCGCCATGGTGATGCTGCCCAGCGAGACCATACCGGTAGGCAGCAGACAGGCCAGAAAGATCAATGCCAGAAACGGCAGCAGGATGGGCTGGATCGCAAGGATGGCACCACCGGCCACCAGCACGCCCTTGCCCCCCTTGAAGCCAAAATAGATGGGCTTGGAGTGGCCCACCACGGCGAGGATGGCCGTCATGTAGACTCCCAGATAGGGGGAGACAGCAGCGTTCTCGGGCAGGAAGCCAAAGAGCCACCGGCCGATGCAAACCGCCAGCACACCCTTGAGCACATCGCCCGCCGCCGTAAAGGCCGCTGCCTTTTTGCCGAAAGTGCGCAGCATATTGGTCATACCGGCTGCGCCGCTGCCGTGGGTGCGTACATCATCGTGGTAGAGATACTTGCTGATGAGGATACCGGTATCCACGCTGCCCAGCAGGTAGGCCTGTGCAGCAGCGGCCAGAACGATAAGGAAGGTCGTCATGAATGTGCCGCCCCCTTATACGTCTTTGGCACGGACGTCACCGGCACCACGCTCCCGGACCACCAGCCGGATGGGGGTATGCTCCAGACCGAAATTCTCCCGGATCTGGTTGATGATATACCGCTGATAGCTGAAATGGAACAGGTGCTTTGCATTGACAAAGGCCACGAACGTGGGAGGCCGGGTGGATGCCTGCGTCAGGTAGAAGATCTTCAGGCGGCGGCCCTTATCAGAGGGCGGCTGCATCCGGGCAGTAGCCCGGGCCAGCATCTCGTTCAGCACGCCGGTAGGCACACGAGCACCGTTCTGGGCGTCCACGTCCCGGATCAGCTGCATCAGCTTGTTGATGTTATAGCCGGTCTGAGCCGAGATGAAGATGATGGGCGCATAGCCCATGAAGCTGAAGCACTCGGCATAGCCCCGACGCTGCTGCTCCATGGTATTGGTCTCTTTGCCCTCCACAGCATCCCACTTGTTGACAACAATAATGCAGGCCTTGCCCTGCTCGTGGGCGTAACCGGCCACCTTGCTGTCCTGCTCGGTAAAGCCCACCGTAGCATCCACAAGGATCAGGGCCACACGGCTCCGCTCCACAGCGGCCAGTGCACGGACCACCATATACCGCTCCAGACCGTCGGAAATGTTGCTGCGCTTGCGCAGGCCGGCGGTATCGGTAAAGATAAACTTGCCGTAGGCGTTATCCACCGGGGTATCGATGGCATCCCGGGTGGTGCCTGCCTCATTGGCAACGATCATCCGGTTTTCGCCCAGAATACGGTTGGTCAGGCTGGACTTACCCACATTGGGGCGGCCGATGATGGCCACCGGGATACGGTCCTCTTCTACCACCACATCACTGAAATCCAGATGGGCGCAGACGGCATCCAGCAGGTCGCCGGTGCCGTGGCCGTGAACCGAGGAAATTCCAATCACCTCGTCAAAGCCGAGGTTATAGAACTCATACAGCTCCATGGGGGTCTGGCCCACGTTGTCGCACTTGTTGACGGCAAGGATAATGGGCTTATGGCTCCGGCGGAGCATATGGGCCACGTCCTCGTCGGCGGCGGTCAGGCCGTCCTTTACGTCCACCACCATGATGATGCAGTCGGCGGTGTCAATGGCGATCTCTGCCTGCTCCCGCATATGGGCCAGAATGCCCTCGGTGGCTTTGGGCTCGATGCCGCCGGTATCCACCAGCAGGAACTCGTGGCCGCTCCACTCACAGTTGGCAAAGATGCGGTCCCGGGTGATGCCCGGGGTATCCTCGACGATAGCCAGACGCTGACCGCAGAGTTTATTGAACAGGGTAGATTTGCCCACGTTGGGGCGGCCCACCACTGCTACGATCGGTTTGCTCATGGGGATTCCTCCTTTCCTTCTATAAAAAATACATTATTTTCTTCTTCTCGAAATGTGCAGGCCACTGCGCAGAAGGGCCTTAGCCTCGTCTCCGCCGGAAGCCGGCAGGATCTCGATCTTCACGCCCAGCTGCTGGGCCAGCTGTTCCACCGTGATGCTGTCCAGGAACATGTCCTTTTCGTCCCGCAGCATCACCTCCGGCACGCCGAGGATCCCGCTGGTCAGTTTTCCCCTGCACTGGTCCAGAATATCCGTAGCCGTGATCAGACCGGCCACGCCGATGTTGCCGCCAAAGAAGTTATTTTTAACAGGGTGGACTGTGACTTCGATCATGGGGTACTGACGGTGCAGCTCTTCCATCATCCGGGTGATGAGGGGAGCTGCCATGGTGCCGGTGACCACATCCAGCTTTTTGGTGCCGTAAATGCGGTGGGGCTTTTCCAGTTCCGCAAGGAACTCTTCTTCAAACAGGCGCATCATGCCCACGCCGTTTTCCAGCTGATCGAACTCCTCATAGAATTCTGCCGGAGGGATGGGCCGCTCCGCCTTGAGATACCATTCATCGCTGGGGTAGATGATCCGCTTGCCGTGGCGTTTCACGCACTCGTCACCGAACTCTTCCAGAATGTCGATGACAGCGGCACTGGTCTCCTTATCAAAGGGCACCTGCGGATAAAGGTTTTTGCGGTAATCCGTCACGCCGCAGGGCACAGCAGCAATGCTCTGGACCATGGGGGTCAGTTCCAGCAGGTCGGTCAGGGTCCGGCGGAGCTCATCGCCGTCGTTCACACCCCGGCAGAGCACCAGCTGACAATTGACGGCAATGCCGCCCTCCACCAGCCGGGGCAGGTACTTGAGCACCTCACCGCCCCGCTTATTGGCCAGCATCCGGACCCGGAGCTGGGGGTTGGTGGTGTGCACCGAGATGTTGATGGGCGAGATGTGCATCTTGATGATGCGGTCGATCTCGTGATCCTGCATGTTGGTCATGGTGATGTAGTTGCCGAACAAAAAGCTCAGGCGCTCATCATCATCCTTGAAATACAGGCTCTCGCGCATTCCCGGGGGCAGCTGGTCGATGAAGCAGAACATGCAGTGGTTGGAACAGGAGTGCTTCTCATCCCCCAGATAGGTCTTGAAATCGCAGCCAAAGGGGCCGCGCTCGGCGCGGTGGACATCCCATTCCCGGATGCCGTCCGCAACCCTTGCCTTGAGGTGAAAGCTTTTGCTGTCCGTATAGAAATCATAGTCCAGTGTATCGTTCAGCTCGTTTTCATCCACGCTCAGCAGTTCGTCACCGGGCTGCAGGCCCAGCTGTTCGGCCTCACTGCCCGCGTCAATGTGGTCGATTTTGATCGCCATTGCATTTCACCTCCAGACAAAGAAAGAAGGGGAAGGCATTGCGCCATCCCCTTCTCAACATAACACCAATGTGCCACCAATTCTGCGCAAATTAGGCCTTCTTGATGACTTCCTCGCCCTTGTAGT